>CALDPJ010000254.1 GCA_937911795.1 uncultured Flavobacteriales bacterium
CAAAGCGCTGTAAAGAAAAGATAGGTCAGTAGGAAATTGGAAGGCTTTCGCCTGCATCGTGAAATCTGAATCATGAAAAAAACCTTTTTAGCCGGCCTGGTCATTTTCCTTTTATTATCGGGATGTCAGGTTAAGCGAGTCACTAAAATATCGGTGGGACCAGGTTGGGCCAAAACAATGGTCAATGCTACCATCTTCCGGAAGAATGCCGTGGTGTCGCATGGGGGGTTTCAGTATGTGGCGTACTACGACAGTAGCGCAACCGTGATACTGGCAAAACGAAAGCTGGGATCAGCCAACTGGCAAATATCCCGGACGCAATACACTGGAAATGCATTGGACGCGCACAACGTAATCAATATAATGATTGATGATGATGGGTATTTGCATATGGCCTGGGATCACCACAATAACAATCTGAATTATTGCCGGAGCACAGAACCAGGGTCACTGGTCATGGGACCGCCACAACCCATGGTTGGCCGAAACGAAAGCAGTGTAAGCTACCCGGAATTCTATCGGTTGCCATCGGGCAATCTGATTGTGCCGGTGATTCGCAATGCCGATATGCTCAATTTAACCGGCCTCACCAAAGCAGTAAACGATCTGGCGTTGCGTGCCCGCAACAATCAATTGAAGCCGGAGGAAATTTCGGGAGGAACCTATACCATCACCAATGTCGGATCATTCGGCAATGTGATGGGAACTCCGATTATCAATCAGCCCCAGGTAGCCATTATGGCAACCGGTGCTATCCGCAAAAAACCAGCGGTCCTGGAAACTCCTGAAGGCGACGTTATTGCGATAAGACATATGATCTATCTTTCACATTCATACGATCATCGGGTAGTAGACGGCGCACTCGGAGGGTCTTTTTTGAGGAAGGTTGCCGACTATCTCGAACAATTCGATGTTAATAGAAGCATTTGACAACTTTGGATATCACTGTAAATGTTGCTACTTTTAGACACCAAACCATATCAGCAATCAACCTAACCCAATCAGCACCATGAAAAGAATCCTTTTCCTGCTGTTTGTTTTTGTTTCCTTTCAATCTTTTTCACAGGTTGAAGGAAGCGAGTACAGAGCAAAATTCACAGAAGGCAACCGTTTGATGGAGGAAAAGCTTTATTCCGAAGCGATCGTCATCTGGAAAGAACTGGCTGCCCACGATCAGTTCAACGACAATGTGAATTACAAACTGGGCTACAGCTACCTGGAGTCCAATAAGAATCGCGAAAAAGCATTGCCCTTTCTCGAAGCTGCGGCTTCAAAGCCTGCCAACCCGAGCTATGATGTGTTCAATGTAAACGATCGTTCCGCTCCGATTGAAGTTTATTATCACTATGGTCGCGCACTGCATTTAAACTACAAACTCGACGAGGCAATTGTACAATTCGAAAAGTTTATAAATCAGGCCAGTTCAAAACACCACCTTAGGGAAAGTGCTCACCGGCAAATCGAAATGGTGAAAGAGGCCAAGCAACAAATTGCTGAACCCAAATCTTTATCCATTGACAACCTTGGAGGAGTAATCAACAGCGAATATGCAGATTTTAGCCCGGTGATATCAGTGGATGAAAATGCATTGTTCTTTACTTCCCGCAGATTGCGACCCGACTCTTCGAATTCAGCATTAATTGACGAAGCGACGGGTGATTTTCTCGAAGATATTTATGTGTCCTACAAAAATCGCGAAGGTGTTTGGCAGGAACCAGAATTGCTGAACATCAACAGCGAAAGTCATACAGCCACTGTAAACGTTTCTGCCGACGGACAACAGCTCTTTATTTACAAAGACAATAACGGTGTCGGTTCTTTATTAACCAGTCAATTGGTTGGTGAAACCTGGACAGATCCGGAACTGCTTGGTTCCAACATCAACTCCAACAGCTGGGAATCACACGCAGCAATGACTGCAGATGGTAATACGCTTTACTTTGTCAGCGACCGTACAGGTGGATTCGGCGGAAGAGATATCTACCGCGTAGTAAAATTGCCCAACGGCAACTGGAGTAAAGCACTCGCACTGGGGCCAACGATCAACACTCCCTACGACGAAGACGCTTGTTTTGTACATCCGGATGGACGAACGCTCTACTTTGCCTCCACCGGGCACAACAGCATGGGTGGATTCGATATCTTTTATTCTCAGATGGGTGAAGACGGCGAATGGAGCAAACCCATTAATGTGGGCTATCCACTCAACACTGTGGATGATGATATTTTCTTCGTGACTTCGGCCGATGGTCGTCGCGCCTATTATTCGTCCCGCCAGGAAGGTGGTTTTGGAGAGAAAGATCTTTATATGGTAGACCTGCCGGAATCCGAAAGAGCACCCTGCTTAACCGTTCTGAAAGGATTCGTAGTTACACCAGAAGGAACACGCGTTCCGGAAAGCACTACCATTTACGTTACCAATGCCGAAACAGGTGTTACCAATCAATACAAACCCCGCTTACGCGATGGTGTATTTGTTGCCATTCTTCCACCCTGCGTCGATTATTCGGTGGATTACCGCGTAAACGGTAAATCAATTGCCGTTGAAGACATTCACGTTCCGTGCGAAACCTGCTACAACGAAATCCAAAAGGAACTCACCCTCGACCCCATCAACATGGGAGAGTCAGCAGTAAAAACCATTTCACTCACCGGAATTGCTACTACTGAAGATGGCGTAACCCAGGAAAGAAAAATAGAAGGTACCAAAACGGTTGTCACAACAACATCGAGCGATGGCACCGAAAGTCATGTAACAGAGGCCGAAATCGGTACCATAGTTTATGATAAAAACTATAGCTATAACGAACGTTCTATACCGTTGGATGAAGCACGGTTTACCTTATTCATGAACGATCTGGCAGAGTTGATCAACAAGTTTGATGAAGCGACCATCAGTATTGAAGGAAGTGCTTCACGCGTTCCTACTCAAACCTGGAAAACCAATGAAAATCTCGCGAACAAACGCGCAGAAGATGCCAAGGAAAAAATCCTGACCGCCATTAAGAATAAAGGACTCGACGCTTCAAAAATTAAAATTGCTGACGTAAATGCGATTGTACAAGGGCCGACCTATAACAACGACGCTGTTGGTGGAAAGTCCCGATACGAGCCATTCCAGTATATTCGTATTACAGCTAAGTAGAACGGCTGTTGGTCTAAAAAATGCTAAAACCCTTCGTTCCCACGGAGGGTTTTTCTATTTTTTCCAATCTAATAGAACCAACTTATGAAACATCTCTATCTCATTTTTGCGTTTCTGACAAGCATTTCCGCCTTTTCACAAAATGCTAAAATGGCCAAAGCACTGTATAATCAGGGTAATTTTTCGGCTGCCCTGACGGAATTTGAGAAAGTTCTGAAACAGAACCCCGACGACTATTACATTCATCAACTGGCCGGAGAATGTTATTTAAAAATGAACGTCGATCGGAGTGCAGCCGTAACGCATTTGAAGAAAACTGTAGATTCGGGAAAATATCACAAAGATGCTCTGTTCCTTCTCGCGGAAGCCTACGCACAGAATTATGAATTCGATCTGGCCATAGATTATTACAACCAATATTTACAAACTGTTTCCCGGAAACTGAGCGTCGATGTTCGAAAACGAATCATTGATTGCCAGACGGCGAAAGAGTTGATGAAATATCCGGTAGAAGTCTCGTACACCAATATGGGATCTGAAATAAACACTGAATTTCCCGACTATAATCCTTTTGTTAGTGAAGACGAATCTACACTGCTTTTTACCTCC
>CALDPJ010000255.1 GCA_937911795.1 uncultured Flavobacteriales bacterium
TTCAAAGTGATGGAAAACTGGTGGTGTCGGGAAACACCAATGCCGCAATTGCCCTGGCTCGATTTAATGCAGATGGTACGCCGGACAATGCTTTCGGTACAGCCGGAAGCGTAATCGTAGATTTGGTTTCAGGTCTTGAAAAGGGTTATTCAACTGTACCTTATTCGGGCGATAAGATTCTCGTGGCCGGTGAGAGCAATCAGGACTTTGTTTTGCTGCGCTTCAACAGCGATGGAACTCCAGATGATTCGTTCGGTACCAACGGAGTGGTAACGACCGACATCGACAACGACAGTTCGGACGAAGGCCATGCTGTGGTGGTGCAAAACGACGGGAAAATTGTCGTGGCCGGCCGAAGCGATCTGAATATTTTTGAAGATTTCGTTTTGGTACGATACCACGTTGATGGCTCAGTAGATGAGACATTCGGGGACAATGGAGTTGCCGTAACGGATATCGCTTCGGAATCTTCAGACTTCGTAACTTCAATGGTACAGCAACCGAATGGCCAGCTTGTAGTGGTTGGACTTTCAAGGTTTGGTATGTTGGGTACTACGGACGATTTTTCAATGGTTCGTTATAACGCCGACGGGACTGTAGATAATGAGTTCGGAACAGCGGGCATCGTCACGACCTCGCTCGATAGTGGCCACGATGACCCGATGTCTGTCGCGATTCAACCAGACCAGAAAATTGTGGTGGCTGGTTATAGTTTCCAGTCTACACTTTTCAGCTACGGCTTTGCCGTGGCGCGGTATAACGGAGATTCCTCCGTCAATATCCGGGAAGGTCAAAGCGGGGTTAAAACACGATTGTTCCCGAATCCCACAACAGGTGTTTTAACGATTAGCAACGACCAATCCTGGATTGATAAAGCAGAGGTCTTTAATGTTCTTGGGGAAATGATCTTTTCTGACCACAATCAATCTGGTAGTTCTATCACCATTGATTTATCCCATATTCCTGAAGGGGCTTATTTCGTGCGGATATTCGGTGGAGAAAACCTGGTGGTTACCCACAAGGTGATTGTTCGGCATTGATCAGGCAGGCGTTGGCGAAAGGGGACGCTTATGCCATCTCTTGTACAAATTAGGTCCACGCTCTCATTTTTTCATTCAACATCTAAATATCTGTTTTCTAACACGGGCACAAGCGGATGCTTGCGCCAGTACTAACTTAAATAAACCTCTCCAAAAACCCCGCTTTCCGCAACCGGCTTACCGAAGATTGCGCGCCGTCCACCATCTCAACCGTGTTATCATTCCGGTGAAAAGCGGTGACGTGCCGCAGGTTAACGACCGTACTTTGGTGAATGCGAAAAAAACCGAATTCGTGGAGCAAGGTGTCGTAATCACCCAAGGTTTTGGTGGCGAGGATGTGCTTGCCATTGCGCAAGACAAAATTGGTGTAGTTCCGATCTCCTTCCAGCCGAATGATGTCTTCGATGTCCACCACGCGAAAACCTTCCATATTTGGGATAACCAATTTGTGTATTTTCCGGTCGTCGCCATAGTTTTCAATCAGGATCTTCAGTCGTTTTCTGGCGTCGTTGCGCTCGTCGGTTGACTTTTTGATGAACGACTCAACAATCTCCCTCAGGGCACTTATTTTGACGGGCTTCATCAGGTATCCCATCGCGCTGAAGCGAAAAGCATTGACGGCATATTCGTCGTACGCCGTGACAAACACCACCTCAAAATCTTTATTTTCAATCGCGTGGAGCAAGTCAAATCCCGTTTCACGATTCATGCGGATGTCGAGAAACAATAGTTCTGGCTTTAACCGGTTGATCAATTCTATGCCGTCCGAAACAGAATCCGCTTCACCGGCTATTTCAATCTGGTCGGAAAAGTGGCGCTTAATCAAGCTACGCAACATAAACCGCGCGTCTTCCTCGTCGTCAACTATCAGTGCCCGTATCATGTGGTGGTTGAAATGAGGAACACTACGCGCGTTCCGGATTCTTTACTGCTTTTAATTTCCACTTTATTTCCGAGTCGCTGTTCGGTAATGGCTATTCCTTTTGAGGTAGATTTGCCGAGATCCTCCGGATCCATTCCTACCCCATCGTCGGTGATTTCGCACTGGATTTTTCCGTTCACCAGAGTGATTCGAATGTCGATATTACCCAACTGCTTTTTAGGCAGAATTCCATGCCAGATCGCGTTTTCCACAAAGGGTTGAATGACCAGTGGCGGGACTTTGGTGTTCAATTGATCGATCTCCGAATCGACAACAATGGAATATTCGATCATTTTGCGGCTCCGCAGCTTTTCCAGTTCGAGGTACAGCTGCAACGTTTCGAGTTCTTTGTGCAGACTGATGCTGCTCTTATTGCTGTTCTCTAGAATGTTGCGCATTAGCGTGGAGAAGTCGGCGATGTATTCATTGGCCTCGTCGATATTGCCCTCCAGGTAAATGCGCTGAATGCTGTTGAGTGCGTTGAAAATAAAGTGCGGATTCATTTGTGTACGCAGCGCGCGGTGTTCCAGTTCAGCCGCTTTTTTCTGCTCGCGCAATTGGTTTTGTCTGCGCATAAACCATCCTCCGCCAACCAACATGATCAGCATCAAAGAGAGGGACGCAGTAAGATAGGTTCTGGCGCGCAAAGCAATCGAATTTCGATCGAGTTCCATTTCGCTCAGTTCATTTTGTTGCGTCAGTGCTGCGATTTCTTCCTGCTGTTGTTCAAATTGATATCGCCGCTCGATTTCTATGACTTTTTGAGCGGTCTCTTCCGCGTTGATTTTTTTCTCGATGGAGTTGATTTCTTTATACGCCTCCAGCGCTTCTGAAAACGCTCCGAGGTTCTCCTGTGCTCCGGCCATCAATTCGTAGGTATTGCGGGTCATGCTTAAATCATCCGAATTTTTGAGTAAATCCAGAGCCTGATCGGCCAGCGTAAGTGCATATCGACTGTCTCCTTTTTCAATGTATGCGTCTGCGCTTTGCAACACCGCCAACACCATATTTGACGTATCGCGGAGCGCCGAATAAGTTTGATAATTTTCATCAAAGAGTTGCAGAGCCTCGTCGTAACGGCCGCTTTCGATGTATAAATTTCCCAGGCTCGATTTGCAGGAAGCGGTTGTGAGGGGTGAATTCACTTCCTTCTGGAGATCCAGCGCACGGAGCAGGTATTGTTCTGCACCATCCAGGTTTCCTTGATAATAGGCCAAAATACCCATATTGCTGAGGACGTGCGAAACGCCTTTCGCGTCGCCATCTTGTTCATAAATACTCAGGGCAGATTTATAGTATTTAGCGGCTTCATCAAACTGACCCAAATTGGAATATAGGATGGCCAGATCCGTACAGGCATCGGCTTCCCGGTTTTGATTTCCGATTTTTCCAAAATGGTTCCGCGCTTCCAGCAAATGTTCTGCAGCCTGATCATATTCCCCCGTTTTTTTCAAATATCGGGCGCGCAACAGGAGGTAAATCCCCTGTTCGTTTTCCAGATTGTCGAGCGGCAGCATTTGCTCCATTTCCGCAAGAACCTGCTGCATCCTTTCGTATTGAGCGCTGAAGAAAAAAGCATCCGACAAATTCATCAGGGCATAGAACTTACCTTTTGGATAATCGAGGTCTTGGGATAATTCCAATTGTTGATTCGCCCATTTGGAGATTTCAGAATAATCCTGAAAGGAGTTTTTGGCCAGTTCATTCAGCAACCAGACTTTGTTGGTGTCCTCGCTGGCAATACTCAGTTGATGCAATAAGCTGTCGCGACGATCAGCGTTATCGGCATGGACCGAAATACCGCAAATCAACGTCATTACTGCGATGAAAGTCAGCTTTATACGAGGCATCGGCGCGTTGGTTTAGTGAATGCGAACAACTCGTTGCATCTTTTCTTCGCCCGATATTCGGATAAAATAGTAACCCGGAGCGAGGTGTTCGGTGTCGACTGTGATTCGCAAACCATTGCCCGGCAAGGTATGTACTATTTGTCCAACGGCATTGTGAAAGGCAATTTCCCGGTTATGATTTTCTTCAAACTCAAGAACCAGCACATTGCGGAATGGGTTGGGATAAATGAGCACCGAGCCGGCGTTTGTATCGTTGATGCCAGTGCAGACCTCAACCACAATCTCCTGTTCGAAACTGCCGCTGCAATTGCTTTCGTCGGTGAAGGTATAGGTGATGCTGTGCGTTCCCGGTCCCGCATCAGCCGGTGAAAACATGTTGCCCGAAACACCCGTTCCGGAGTAGGTTCCTCCTTCCGGAAATCCACCGGTTAAGGCAAAATCTCCGTAGCTATTGCAGAGGATACTGGAATCAAGTTCGAGCGTCACCACAGGTAAAGGATTGGATTCTACAGTTCGAACACTGGGAACCGACGATCCACAATTGTTGTTGGCAGTTACTGAAATTGTTCCCCCGTTATTTCCAGCGGTGACATTGATCGAGTTGGTGGTGCTGTTTCCACTCCAGCCATTGGGTAAAGTCCATGTGTAGGAAGTCACTCCCTCAACAGCAGAAACAGAAAAAGAAGTTTCATCATCTTCGCAGAAAATGAGGTCGCCGCTGATGGCTTCGGGTTGTTCAGGTGCTTGGTCAACACTGACATTCAAAGTTTGCTCCGTGGATGATCCGCAATTGTTGTTGGCGGTAACTGAAATTGTTCCTCCATTATTTCCGGTGGTGACATCGATGGAATTGGTGGTGCTGCTTCCATTCCACCCGTTGGGCAAGTTCCATGTGTACGAAGTCGCTCCGTCAACAGCTGAAACAGAGAAAGTCGATTCATCGTCTTCGCAAAAAGTCAGATCTCCAGTGATGGCTTCGGGTTGTTCGGGTGCTTGGTCAACACTGACATTCAAAGTTTGCGCTGTGGAAGATCCGCAGGTATTGTTGGCGGTTACTGAAATTGTTCCTCCGCTATTTCCGGCGGTGACATCGATGGAGTTGGTAGTGCTGCTTCCATTCCACCCGTTGGGCAAGTTCCATGTGTAGGAAGTTGCTCCGTCAACGGCTGAAACGGAGAAGGTGGTTTCATCGTCTTCGCAGAAAGTGAGATCTCCGGTGATGGCTTCGGGTTGCGCAGGAGCCTGGTCAACGCTGACATTCAAAGTTAGCTCCGTGGATGATCCGCAATTGTTGTTGGCGGTAACTGAAATTGTTCCTCCATTATTTCCAGCGGTAACATCGATGGAGTTGGTGGTGCTGTTTCCGCTCCAACCGTTGGGCAAATTCCAGGTGTAGGAAGTGGCTCCGTCAACATCTGAAACAGAGAAAGTGGTTTCATCGTCCTCGCAGAAAGTGAGATCACCGGTGATGGATTCGGGTTGAGCTGGTGCTTCGCTGCAGCCGGCACTTTCCAGCGCGCCGAAAAAAGCATCGCTGTCGCCTCCACCATAACCTGGTTGGTGTGCTCCGGGGGCAGCAAATACGTTGGTTGAGCTGGTGTATCCGGTCATGTAAATGCCATTTGCGCTCGCTGTGCAACCGAGTGCCACGTCGTCTCCGGTTCCACCGAAATAGCTGCTCCAGAGAATTGTACCGTCCGCCTCAAACTGAGAGAGAAAAGCATCGTTGGATCCTCCTCCATTCTCAGATTGGGTTGAATCACCGAATGCGATTCCATCTGTAGACGCCGCGGAACCCACTGAATATACTTTCCCATCGGCTCCAACTGCACAACCGTATGCTTCATCATGATCGCCGCCGCCAATATAGGTTCCCCAGGTTCTGTTTCCGGATGAATCCATTTTGGCCAGAAAGCCGTCACTGGAACCACCACCAAAAAATTGCTGATGCGAGCCGGGTGTAGCAATATTTATTGGTGATTGTGTGAGTCCGGAGATGTAAATATTACCGGATGCATCAATGTCACAATCTCTCACCCAGGTCCAGCCGGAAGTGCCGCTGTAATAGGTTCCCCACTGTTGAACTCCGTCGGTGTTGAACTGCGCCAAGAATCCGGCAAAAGCGCCTCCGGCAGAATTGGGTTGGTAGGTGTCTGGCGTGGCCATGTTTGAATCCGAAGAGGTATATCCACCAATGTGGATCTGATCGGTGGAGCTTACCGCGATAGTGAGCGCCACATCCTGTCCGTCATAGCCGAAGTAAGTTCCCCATTGACGGACTCCGCTCGGGTTGAACTTCACGATGAATGCATCGTCCGAACCAACCCGGTATTGCTGGTGGCTTCCGGCTGTTCCAACACCCGTGCTGGAAAGCGAGCTTCCTGCGAGGTAAACATTGTTATTGCTGTCTGTCGCGCAGGCATATCCTCTGTCGTTGCCGGTTCCGCCATAAAACGTTCCCCACTGCCGAACGCCGTAGGTGTTGAACTTGGCGATGTATGCGTCATCGTTGCCATTACCTCCGGAGAAGGGCTGATGAGCGCCATCAGACCCAACCATAGCCGTTGAGTTGGTTCTTCCGGCCAGAAATACATTGCCCAGGTTATCGGTGGTACATCCGTTTCCTTCATCCCAACCTGACCATCCGTAGTAGGTCGCCCATTGTCTTGCTCCGTTAGCGTTGAATTTTACAATAAATGCATCATAACTTCCGCCGAGTGCGTAGTTCAGAAATCCCCCGGTTGTGGCAATCGAAGTGGTGGAATTGGTTCGCCCGGATAGGTATAGATTTCCGTTGCCATCGGAGGTGCAGTCTTGACCTTCATCCGTTCCCGTTCCACCATAAAATGTAGACCACAATGAAGTCGGCGGGTCAATGCGCATCGGTTGTTCAGGTTCAAATCCGTCAATCTCAAAGCGAACAACTGCGCCTTTTTCTGATGGCTCAATTACCCATCGGGCATCGAGCAGCTTTTCGTTTTGGTAAACGGCGAGTTTGCCTTCGCGGATTTCACCAAAAGGAGTTTCCATAATCAGGTAGCCATCATTGTCGGAGCTAACTTCTGCGCCGGCAATTTCAAATGCGATTTGGGTGTAGTCTTCAGCTTTTTCAAGCAACCAGTCGCTTTCGAGTGTTCCGTCGTTGCTGAAGTACAACAAATCGATTCCCGGCCAAACATCCCGGAACCGGACATCTTCGAATTTTTTGACCATCAATGCGGGATCATTTCCTTCCGGAACATTGTAGTAATTGTTGTATCCTTCCATGTCTTTGCCGGGAACGACTTCAATATTTTCGTTGGCGTTTATCCAATTCAGATCTACGCGGTAGATGCTGAATTCGCGAGGTGTTGGTTCATCGGAATGCATGGCCCTTTCCACATTATTGGCTGGTTTTTCGAAAGAAACAATCTGATAGCTGATTCCGTTGTTGCGCAGGTGAAAATTCAAACCATGAGTTTCTCCGCTAAAGAGCACATCAGGCCGGGCTTGCCAGTTTTGATCGCGCACCTGACCCGCGTTTTCTTCAAAGGAGAGGAACTGGCTCTCTGTATTCAGCGTTTGCAATGGCTTGAGAAGAGGTGTGTTATTGGATGACAGAAGGTCTTGTGCAAAGGTGCTGAGAACAAGTATACTCAACAATAAAGTGGTAATGTAGCGCATGGGATGGAAGTTTGGTTACGTGTACAAGGATAGAAATAACGAAACAAATGCTTCTGTGAATTTTTCAGACTGTCGCTTTTTGATGACGCCTGGCGGTGTTTTGTTATCGGATGGAAACCACGGAGTGCTCATTTTTTAACCACGGAGATCGCAGAGTGTGCGGAGGGATTGGGTTGAAGATAAGATCTGCTTCTCGAAGTCAACCATAGCCTTTTAGCGCAGAGTTGACAAAGGAGGCACAAAGGGCGCAAAGAATCTCCATGTCCTTTGTGAAATTCTTAGTGCTCGTTGTGGTTAAACCTTGTCTCCCGCACCCGCGTCCCACTCAATTGATCATGCGTTCCATGTTCTCCTCCAAAGAGATAGGAAACGCCATCAAAAGGATTTAAGCGCAACAATGTGCGCACAAAAATGCGGAGTGTTCCGGGTCTGGAATTATCGGTATTAACGACCTCGGTTTTGGTAAGCATCTTGCCCGGCGTTCTGCCATACATGGCTTCAAACATAAAATAGTAGAGTATAAAAACAACGGTAAAAGTGAGGTTCTTCCCGGCCGTTGAAAGGCTAAAGAGTGCAGTACAAGTGGACACTGGAATGGAAATCAATGTAACATCCACCAAGAGGTGGATTGCCCGCTTTCCTTTGTTGGGTGCGAAGAAAGCGGAATGATTAGGTGAGGTGGTTTTCATGTTTGACACAGCGGGCAATTTAGTCAGGAATTCTGACAAATTATTATTGGCCTCAGATCAAATATTTTATGGGTATTTTTCAAATTAAATATTCAACAAAATGAAAAATTTTGAGGAATCAACGGGATCCTTTTTTGAAGCGTTTGGAAAAGATCTAATCAGCAATTCAGCTGCTTTTATTTGTAGTTTATTTTTTGTGATGATCAGTCTTAGCTCCTGTACTGAAGAAGTTAGCATCAGTCCAGATTCTCTTCCCGAAAAAAGGAATAGAGTAGCTGAATATCATGCCCATACTCATGAGGCAGGTCGATTTTATCTTAATGGGCAATATGCGGAAGCATTAGAGTGCTACTACGACGCCTTCGAAATTAACACTCCGTTTCATAATCATCTTATTACTGCGGCTGAATGTGCCAACAATATAGACTCTACCGGTATTGCCATTGAATTATTAAAAATGGCCATACTACAAGGTTTTGAATATCAAACAATCATAGAACTCGGAACTTTTTATGAATTACAGGAAGAACCTGAATGGCTTGAATTAAAAGAGCAATACCCGGATTTGAGGCGAGAGTTTTTCTCGACGATTGATATTGATTTGTATTCAGAATTAATAAGAATGAAAGCAACAGACAAATTGCTCAGACCTTATTGGAGAGATTCTTCCGCGATGAAAATTCTTCAGGAAGTTTATAAAACAAACATGGAGAAATTATTGAGCTTAACTGCACAATATGGGTTTCCTGGTCATTTGGCAGTAGGTTACTATTCGGAAATCACTTATACCATTTTGTTACATGGTACTCCTGAAGTTTTGAATAGAAAGGACTTCTATCAAATAGATTCATTATTGATGAAGGAATTGCATGAAGGAAATTTGTTGCCTTTTTACTATGCAGACTGGAAGGACATGGGATTGTGGCGGAGTAAGCAAAAACAGTTATACGGCATAATCAATCAGGTAGATGAGAATGGATTCAGACAGTTTGATCCCATTGATGATGTTTCCGCTGTAGATCAATTACGAGAGAATATTTACTTGGAATCACTGGAAGATTATGCCAACAGAATTGGTATAGAATTACCTGCTGCGTATAAGGCGAACATCAACTCAAATCTTCAATAAATATCTTCGGCTCCTGCCTTCTCCTTCCGGGACAAGTATGCCCTTTGAAGTAAGATCCTGAAGATCTCGCGTTGCCGTTGCTTTAGACGCTTTGGTAATACTTATGTATTTCCTTGTATTCATTCCTCCTTCAAATCCCGATGGTCCCTGGTCGAGCATTTTCCTCACCGCTTTCAGCTGACGTGCATTCAATATATCCTTGTGTTGATCAAAAAAACGGGTTTTCTTAATAACAAACTCAATTTGTTCTTCGGCGAGTTTTTGAGCTTTTAAAATGACACCGATAAAATATTGCAGCCATGCGTTCACTTCATTTGATCGCTGCCCTTTTTTCAAGGCGCTGTAATAGGCTTTTTTGTCAGCTTCA
>CALDPJ010000256.1 GCA_937911795.1 uncultured Flavobacteriales bacterium
GCCTACTCCAACCAAGCGGATCGCGACTATTTCCTCAGCACGGGCTTTGACGACTTCATGGCTAAACCGGTGAGACCTAGGGATCTGATAGAAGCTATTCACCATTATGTAAGCAAGTCCACAATGGTAGAAGGCAATACAGGTACAGAGCATTATTCGGACCTTGACGAGTCTATCATGGAAAAATTAATGAAGTACAACACCATCGAGAACATTAAAACTGTTTATTTAGACTTTTTGGAAGAGGCAGTAGGACTGGTAGAAGAAATCAAATATTTAATAGAAAATAACACGTTTTCTGAAATCCATGAAAAACTTCATATATTGAAAGGAAACTCAGGGACATTAGGTGCACAAAAACTTTTCAAGGCAAGTGTGATTTTTGAAAATAAAATTAAAAACGCAGATTTCGAAGGAATCATGCAGGAAAACCTCCTACTGGAAAAGCACTTAATAGCCTTTCGAAAGAATCTAGAAGAGCAAAAAATATTCTAACATGATCGATCAAAAAAGAGTGCTTGTAGCGGAAGACAGTTCCGTAATTACCAACCTGACAAAAAATGTTTTGTTATTCGAAAAGTTTCACATCACTTCTGTGAAAAATGGCCAGCAGGTCCTGAACAAGTTACAGAAAGAAAATTTTGATTTAATCCTTATGGATATCAACATGCCCATAATGGATGGAATAGCCTGTACCCGCGCCATAAGGACGCTGAAAGACACGAAAAAAGCCGCCATTCCCATCGTTGCCATTACGGGGAACTATAGAAACTATACCCTGGATGATTTTAAAAAGGTCGGGATCGACGATTATATCCAGAAGCCACTGGACTATGACCTGCTATTGGCCACCGTCAAAAAGCACATTGAAAAATAAAAATGGCCATTAAGTACTCCAAAGCCTTCCTTGACAAAATCGAGAACATTTTTGCTGCTTCAGATTATATTTTGAGATACGAAAAAGGTAACTTTAAATCTGGTTACTGTATCCTTAATGAAAGTAAAGTTGTTGTGGTTAATAAATACTTTCCGCTCGAAGGAAAAATTCATGCATTAATCGATATTTTAAAGGAGCTTCGGTTAAATCCGAAGGATTTTACCGATAAGGCAGTCCGGGATCTTTTGGTAGAATTGCAACAAACTGAACTCAGGCTTTGAAAATTACTTTTTTAGGTACCGGAACATCCCAAGGAGTGCCCGTCATCGGGTGCAATTGTGAAGTTTGCCGTTCACTGGACTTCCGCGACAAGAGACTAAGAACCTCCATTCATATTCAAATTGATCAAAAAAGCTTGGTGATAGATACCGGGCCCGACTTCAGGCAGCAAATGCTGAGAGAGGGCATCAATCAACTGGACGGCGTTATCTATACCCACGAGCACAAAGATCATGTGGCGGGGCTGGATGATATCCGCTCGTTCAATTTTCTGATGCGGCGCGATATTGATATCATGGCCTCTGCGGCCGTTGAAAAAGCCCTGCGCCGTGAGTTTTACTATATATTCGATGAACATCCGTATCCGGGGGTTCCGTCGGTAAATCTGATTCCGATCGATGACCGTCCGTTTCAATATTTCGGGCAAACGATTATTCCCATTCAGGTGATGCACTATAAAATGCCGGTGCTGGGATTTCGCATCAACGATTTCACCTATGTCACCGATGCCAATTTTATTGCAGATGCCGAAAAGGAAAAGATGAAGAATAGCAAGGTGCTGGTGCTAAATGCGCTCAGGAAAGAGCCGCATATTTCTCATTTCAATTTGCAGGAAGCCTTGAATCTGGTGGAAGAACTGCAGCCCGAACAGGCATATTTCACGCACCTTTCTCACATGATGGGAAAACATGAACACATTTCCGCAGAACTGCCGGATAACGTGGCGTTGGCGTATGATGGGTTGACGATTGAGATATAATAAATCGATCTATTTCTCAGTTTCGCGCGAAGCCGCTAAGTTCGGAAAACCGCAAAGGACGTACGTGAATAAGACCGAATTGCTAAATCCTTAACACTCTTCCAGCCTTCCCTTGTTATAAATCGCCAGTGGTTTGCCGAGCAATTCAGAACCGATAAAAGGTGTGTTTTGCGATTTTGAGCGGATGTCTGATTTCGAGAAAGTCCAGTTTTGATCGGGGTTGAACAGTGTACAATTCGCAATAGCGCCTTCTTCGAGGTGAGGCGTTTCCTTTCCCAGAATGGAACGCGGTGAACGGGTAATTTTCGAGATAATCGTTTCGAGGTCCAGTGATTGGTGCAATGCTTTATTCAATACACCAAAGCACGATTCCAAGCCAATAATCCCAAACGCGGCATGTTCGAACTCCACGTTTTTCCGTTCGGTGTCTTCCGGTGTATGGTCAGAACAAATGGCGTCGATCGTGCCGTCTTTCAATCCTTTAATCAACGCTTTCCGGTGCGACTCGTCCCGAAGCGGAGGCAGTAGTTTTTTATTCTGGTCGTAATCCGTCAGCTGCTCATCGGTCAGCAGCAGATTGTGCGCGTAAACATCACAGGTCACCTTCATACCTTTTTTCTTCGCCTCGCGAATCAGCTCCACACTTCCTTTCGTGGAAATTCCGGTGAAATGAATCCGGGCATCGTTGTACCCGCACAAATACAAATCGCGGGTCACCATTAGCTCTTCTGCCAGCGCGGGAATTCCTTTTAAACCGAGTCCGGTGCTGATGGTGCCTTCGTGCATCTGGCCACCTTCGGCCATTGCTTTTTCGTAAGGAAAGCTGATGATGAGGCCGTCGAAATTCTGAGCGTAGAGCAGAGCCGTGCTCATCAGCGATGCGTTGGTCATGGCCAGTTTATCATCCGAAAACGCCACCGCTCCGGCCAGTTTCATGTCGTACAGTTCTGCGAGCTGTTCGCCTTTGCGGTTGGCACTGATCGTTCCGAAAGGCAACAAATCAACCGCAGATTCTCTGGCGCGGTTGCGCACATATTCAATCTGCGATTTCGTACTCAGCGGAGGATCTGTAGCCGGAACCAGGGCTACGGCCGTAAACCCGCCTTTGCGCGCTGCCTGAAGTCCGGTGCAGATATCTTCGCGGTGCTCAAATCCCGGATCGCAGAAATTTACCCGCATATCCGTCCATCCGAATGAAATGTGCAGATTGTCCCCCGAAAATGTTTTCGCTTTTTCGTCAATAGAATCGGCAATTCTGGCAATTTTCCTTTCTTTCAGAAAAATGTCCTTCGTCTGAAGATGGTGTGGTCCGCCGGGGTCAACAATTTTTGCCGATTTGATGATCCAGTTCATGATTTCCAGAATTTGAGTAGCAACGTTTCCGCCAGCACAAACAGCAGCGCAATGATCAGAAATATTTTCCAAAGCTTTTTGCCCGATTCCAGATCCATGAGGCTTGCTTCCAGCGCATCACCGGTCTGATCAATCAGCATTACGTTGTTCATTCCTTTTTCATCCAGCTGAGCGCGCAATTGGGCCGATGAATAATAATCCAGTACCGATTCGCTTCTCGGGTAATTGAAGGCCAGACCCATCACCGGATGATTACCGAGATGCAACAGATAATTACCTGCTTTGCTGATCTGGTTGTGGGCAAACAAAAATCCTTTGCCGTCGAGGTAGGTAAATTCCGGAATCACTTCAAACTGTCCTTCGAGGTCGGTGATCCGGAAAACCTGATCGCTGGTGGGTAAAAAGTTGCCCGTGCTGATGGCGAGTTCTTCTCCGAGGTCATAGCTCAATGCGGTAGCCGGTCGGCTGAATTCTGACATGCGTAGCACCGATGCCACGAAAATTGCGTGACGTGCAAAGTTGTTTTTCTCTGTGGAAAGCGGAACAGCCGAAACGTACAAACTGCCGTTTCCGCTTTGAACCAGACTCAGAAACGGATCACCGGTTCGCAGTCGCATCAGCGTACGATCTTTCCCCGTAACTCTGCTCGAGAGTTTGTAATAACTGAGGACCGTTGGTAAATCCATGTTCCGCGGAATACGCTCAAACAGATTGGCATAAAACGGCGCGTCCGTATCAATTTCGCTCACGCGCGATTCCGATTCTACAACGGTGGTGAAGGAGGGACCCTTAAAAAGTTGGGTGAACTGATTCAGGCTTGCAGCATCGATCGACAATCCCGGAACCAGAAAAACCGAACCTCCGTTGGATACAAATTCAAACAGTTCATCCCTGAGCCCGCTGCTTAAGTCATTGACTTCGTTTAGGATGATGAAATGTCTGGTTCTCAGGTCCGAATAATCAATCATTTTAGCGTTCACCCGGGAGAATTCATAAAGCGGATCGTCGGCAAAAATTCTTGAAAAGTAAGAACGGTCGGACTGGTTGTCGTCTGATATTTCAAGCACGCGCAGGGTAGAATCCACCGAAAAAGAAAAGAAATACCGATCGTCATAAGTAATCGGGTAATCGTCAATATCCACATATCCATGACGGATTCCGGGTTCATCGTTGTTGAAAAACATCGAGGTGTCGGTATGGTTCTGCGGAATGGTGTGATAGGTTCCGATTGCGCTCTGAGCACCGTCGAGCCAGGTGGTCATCGGCAAATCTTCTGCAGTTTGTTCCGAATGATTTTGGATGCGGATGTTCAGTTTCTCCTGCTCGTTGAGGTTGTGAAACGGAGTATTGAACCAAAGCGAATCGATGTACACATTTTGGGCCGACTGTACCGAAATGGGAAGCAGATTTATTTGAATCGCCGAGTCCGGTTGAACCGCATCGAAATCGGTCATATACTGCTGAAAATCCGAAACGATGTACAGATGTTTGTCTTTGTCCACCGCTGATTTGAGCAAATCGCTTTGTCGGCTAACAACTTCGCTGAGCAACCTCGATTGCGGAACAATTTCAATTTCTTCGAGCCGCTCCATAAAATCCTCTTGTGTGGTAAAGCGCTGGTTGCTGCCATGAAAACTATGGGTCAGCAATTGGAAGCTTGCCGTAGCCGGATAGGATTGTGCAATAGACCGGGCACGTTCAATGGCTTGCAGCAAAAGCGGGCCTTCGGCGTTTTCGGCCTGCATACTGAATGAATTGTCTACAAAAATACTGACCGCTTTTTCCGATCGTACCGCTACTGCATCCTGCCGTGGAATGATGGGTTGCGCAAAAGCCATCACCAGAAATGCGAGCAACAACATCCGCGATAGCAAAACCAGCAGGTGTTTTAATTTCTGGCTGGATTTTGTACGCTCACGGACCTCCCGTAAAAAGGCCACATTCGTGAACATTACCTTTTTGTAACGACGAAAATTAAAGAGGTGAATGACTACGGGAATCGCTAAAGCGAAGAGTGCATATAGAAACTCTGGGTGCAGGAATTTCATCAAGCCCAAAGATAGAAATTGCTTCGGTAAGAGTGGTCAGTTACCTAAAATTGTTCGATGGCACCGAGTGAGAATAGTGCGAAATCATATTTCACCGGATCGATGGGGTCGAGTTGTCGCAGCCGGGATGTAACTTCTTCCACTGCTTTCCAGTCATTGGCGTTTCGGCTGAGTATCCCGAGTTTTCGCGAAACCCTCGCCGTATGCACATCCAGCGGAAGGCAAAGTTGTGCAGGTGAAAGTACGTTCCAGATTCCGAAATCAACGCCTCTCCGATCTTTCCGAACCATCCATCGCAGGTACATGTTCAGTCTTTTTGCAGCGGCGCCTTTTTCTACATTCGGCAGGTGTTTCTGAACACGGGTTTCGTGTGCGCAATCCAAAAAAAGCGTGCGGAAGTTTCGTATACTTTCAAACGCACTATCACCGGTAAATGCATTTTCGAGCGTTCCTTTTTCTTTTACAATGAACTGCAGCCGGGTCAGGAAAAACCGTACGTCATACGGCTGAAAGGTACGATAGACGAATTTTTCGAAGCGTTTGAGATCACCGGGTTGAAACTGGCTGATGAACTGATGGGGTGCATGGTCCATCAGCTCCAGCAATGTATTTCCACTGTTGATGATGTTCTGTCTTTTCCCCCATGCAATGGTGGCCATCAGGAATGCAATCAGCTCGATGTCTTCTTTGGCAGAAAAACGATGTGGAATAGAAATCGGATCCAGCGGAACAAAATCGGGCCGGTTGTATTGCTCTGTTTTTTTGTCGAGGAATTCCCGCAACTCCTGTGCATTTAACTTCACTGGCCGGTAATGATTTTTCCGTCTTTCATGGTCAACTTCCGGTCGGCCATTTGCGCCAGATCTTCGTTGTGGGTTACGATGATGAAGGTCTGACCCAACTGATCCCGTAGGTTAAAAAACAAACGGTGTAATTCTTCGGCATTCGAAGAATCGAGGTTTCCGGAAGGTTCATCGGCAAAAACCAGTGCAGGGTTGTTGACCAGAGCGCGGGCCACGGCGACGCGTTGCTGCTCACCGCCCGAAAGTGCTGCAGGTTTATGAGAACGCCGGTGACTCAAGCCAAGCAGTTCGAGCAATTCTTCGGCGCGTTTTTCGGCTTGTTTTGCCGGGGTTTTTGCAATAAACGCAGGAATACACACATTTTCCAGCGCCGTGAATTCTGGTAGAAGGTGGTGAAACTGAAAAATAAATCCTACGTGCTGATTTCGGAAAGCGGCGAGTTTCTTGTTTCCAAGACTGCTGATTTCCTGCCCGTTGATTTCGATGCTTCCTTTATCCGGTCGGTCGAGTGTTCCGGTGATCTGTAGCAGGGTAGTTTTTCCGGCACCACTGGCACCTACAATGCTTACTATTTCGCTCCGATTGACTGAAAGATCCACTCCGTTGAGCACGGAGACTTCGCCATACGATTTGTAAATATCCCGGGCTACGAGCACCGGATTATGTAGGGGTTCCGACAATTTGCAAAGACTTTTTTTTCCGGCATTTCCCAACTTTTCGGTGATACTGGATTTTCCGGTATCGGTGGCAGGAAATGCGGCGCGAAAGATACGATTTATTGAGAAGGGTGTCGAAACCCGAAAGAACGATTAACGGCGTCTCCTGCGGCCGGGATGTTTTTTATTGACGACTCTGGCAAAAACAATCAATGCGAGAATCAGTCCGCCGGCGATGAATATTTGGGTGAGATTATCCATAGTGGTTGGTTTTGGTTAATGCCACAATTTAATAAAATCCCGGAGAATAGGAAATTTTCCCAGCCTGACTTCGGCGCATAAAAAAAGCCGGTTCTGAAGAAATCCAAACCGGCTTTTTGTTGATAATATAATCTTAATAATACACCAACCGGCGCACCTTGGCAATGTATTTCGCCAGGCGAAGCACCTGTTTTGTATATCCAAATTCGTTGTCGTACCAGACGTACAAAACGACATTCTTCTTATCCTGGCTTACTATGGTAGCTGGTGAGTCGAATACCGAACAGCAGGTGTTTCCGATGATATCGCTCGAAACCAATTCATCGCTGATCGAATAGTTGATCTGGTTGACGAGATCTCCGTTCAGCGCGGCATTTTTCAGCAATTGGTTCACTTCATCTTTTGAAGTCTCACGAGAAACGGTAAGATTCATGATGGCCAGTGATCCATTCGGAGTAGGTACACGCACTGCGTTGGCGGTGAGTTTGTCACTCAGACTTGGAATAACTTTCGTTACTGCACGACCGGCTCCGGTTTCGGTAATCACCATGTTGATGGCCGCCGATCGGCCCCGTCGGTTTTTCTTGTGCAGGTTATCGAGCAGGTTCTGGTCATTGGTATAGGCATGCACCGTTTCGATGTGACCTTTCTCTACGCCAAGACTGTCTTCAATAATTTTCAGTACCGGGCATATTGCATTGGTAGTGCAGGAAGCGGCAGAGAATATATCGTGTTCCTGGATATCGAATTCCTTTTGATTGATGCCATACACGATGTTCGGCATTTCTTTTCCGGGCGCCGTCAGCAACGCTTTGCTCACGCCTTTGGATTTGAGATGGCGACCCATCGCTTCTGCGGTTGTAAAAACACCGGTGTTATCGATCACCAGGGCATTTTTGATGCCGTATTGAGTATAGTCTATATCTTCGGGTTGGTTGGCAGAAATGAACTGCACAATTTGTCCGTTGATGTTCAGTTGCTGATTTTCGATGTCTTCTACCACCGAACCGTGAAAAGGACCGTGTACTGAGTCCATACGCAAAAGGGCTGCTCGTTTTGACAGCATTCCGGGGTCTTTATCGCGCGTAACAATTGCCCGTAACCGAAGCTGCTGCCCTTTACCTGCTTGTTTGATCAACTCGCGTGCAGCCAGCCGACCGATCCGGCCGAAGCCGTACAACACCACATCTTTCGGTTCAATGTCGCTGCTTTCCTGGTGTCCCAGAAAGTTGGCGAGTTTGTCCACGATAAAGGATGCTTTGTCGGTACGGAGGTCTTTTTCCGATAACCATTCACTGGCCAATTTGCCGATGTCGATTTTCGCCGGAGCGAGATCAAAATCGAGCAGTAGTCTCGCCAGTTCGGCCGTGGTGTAAATGTCCACCGGACGATTTACGACTTCTTTAGCGTACAGGTGCAGATTGAGGATTTCGGAAATATTGGTGTCCAGTAACTGGTTTCTGAAGAGCACGAGCTCAACAGATTTTTCGTACATCAGTCTGCCCACAGAATTCATCAGGTCAATGGCAGCACGTTTTTGCTCAACCCAATCTTTCAACTCATTGTCGTAGGTAGTTTTTCCCACATCCAGGGTATCAGATTCCATGAAGTATGTTTTTTTAGCGTTTGCTTAACCGAGGTATGATTTCAATAATTTGCTTCGGGAAGTATGGCGTAATCTTTTGATTGCTTTCTCTTTGATCTGACGAACGCGTTCACGGGTGAGGTTGAATTTTGCGCCGATTTCTTCGAGCGTCATTCCATGCGTTTTGCCGATACCGTAAAACAACCGGATTACTTCTGCTTCTTTGTCGCTGAGTGTAGAAAGCGAACGTTCGATTTCTTTAACGAGCGATTCGCTGAGCAGATCGCGGTCGGCTTTCGGAGAATCTTCGTTGATCATTACATCCAGCAATGAGTTGGATTCGCCTTCCTGAAAAGGAGCGTCAACCGATACGTGCCGTCCCGAAACTTTGAGGGATTCAGCAACTTTTTCTATCGGCATGTCCAATGCAACTGCCAGCTCGTCTACCGTAGGGGGACGGTCATATTCCTGTTCGAGTTTGGCAAACATTTTATTGATTTTGTTCAGCGAACCTACCTGGTTCAATGGCAAACGAACAATTCTTGATTGTTCTGCCAATGCCTGCAGAATTGACTGACGAATCCACCATACTGCGTAGGAGATGAACTTAAAACCACGGGTTTCGTCAAATCGTTGAGCGGCTTTGATGAGTCCGAGGTTTCCCTCATTTATAAGGTCGGGAAGAGATAATCCCTGATTTTGATATTGCTTGGATACAGAAACAACAAAACGCAGGTTTGCGCGGGTCAGTTTTTCGAGTGCCGCCTGATCACCTTTTTTTATCCTTCTCGCCAGTTCAACTTCCTCTTCTGCCGTAATGAGCTCTTCTTTACCAATTTCATGGAGATATTTATCCAATGACTGGCTCTCTCTATTGGTAATACTTTTGGTGATTTTTAGTTGTCTCATGTGTGCTTTTGGTATTAGATTTTAATGTGGATCATCCCCCTTAAATCATTCCGGCAAAGATACGCTTTTCTAAGGTGGATGTCAAATTGAATTGTTTCTTGAAAAAAGGCGACAAGAGGGGAGCCTGTCGCCTTTTTTGCATAGATCAATGTATAACTTTAAAACCATTAGGATATTAGCGTTTACGGTCTCATACGAAAATGGTCTTGCAGGTTATTTGATCTGTAATTGTCTTTCTACATTCCAAAGCCGTAGTAGGCAATCGCACCGTTCGGGTACATTCCTTCAATCAGGACTCCCCCCTGATTATTCTGAAGCAAATCTTTTACCTGATCCGGATCGTTTACCGGCTTCTTATCTATTTTAGTTATTATAAATCCGTTTTTTATCCCGGCGTTGCTCACCAGTCCGCGTGTTATATCTTTAACAGCTACACCGTTTTTAAGTTTAAGTTTTTGCAAAATTGTTTCATCGGCTTTTTCGAAAGCCGCGCCAAATGCAGCCGTCGTGGTGTTGGCCGGCTTTCGCCGGATCTCAGTATTTCCATGCTGATTCCGCAATGTCACATTAAAGGTTTTCTCTTTGTTGTCTCTCAAAACCTGTACTACCACATTGTCGCCGGGTCTGAAACGGCCGATTTGCTCCTGTAATTGCGTTACATTGTTTACAGGTACATCATTGACTTTAATGATAACATCGCCGGGTTCAATGCCGGCATCGGCGGCTGCACCACCTTCGGTCAATCCGCGAACAAATGCTCCGGTGCGTCGGTTCAGGTTTTCAGCATCCATAATTTCATCCGAAATATTCGCGATACTTACCCCGATAAATGCGCGTTGAACAACACCGTATTCGAATAAATCATTCGTGATTTTCTGAACAATACTCGCAGGGATTGCAAAGGAATAGCCGGTGTATGAACCGGTTTTAGAAGCGATGGCCGTGTTGATGCCGATCAGATCGCCGGAAGCATTGACCAAAGCGCCTCCTGAATTACCGGGATTTACGGCGGCATCTGTCTGAATAAAAGATTCTATCGGAAATTGATCTGCATTCGGATCGTATTGCAGCAGATTCAAGCTGCGCGCTTTTGCACTTACAATTCCGGCAGTTACAGTAGAGGTCAGATTAAAAGGATTTCCAACTGCCAACACCCATTCGCCAACCAGAATGTCGTCAGAATTACCAAACGATAAATACGGGAGATCTGTGTCGTCTATTTTCAACAAAGCAAGATCGGTGGATGGGTCGGATCCCACCAACGTAGCTTCGTAAGTATTCATGTCGTTGAGTGTAACTTCAATTTTCTGGGCTTCTGAAATTACGTGGTTGTTGGTGACGATATAACCATCGGGTGAAATGATGACTCCGGATCCGGCTGCTTTCGCGGGTTCGGCCTGGTAATATTTGCGCCCTCCGAAAAATTCACTCCAGGGATTGTAATAAGTTTGGGGTACATATTCAGTTTTTACGTGCACTACAGCCGGCAACGATTTACTCGCAGCGCCTGTAAAATCCATCGTTCCAACAGGAACAGAGGCTGTTGATACCTGAGTGATCGGAACGGAATGGGTGCGTTCTGAATAAAATCGGTTGTCGTTACTGGTGTCAATAAAACCGGTATAAAGTAGAAGAGATATTCCACCCCCGGCAAATGCAATGAGAAGGGTTGACAATAATCGTTTCATAAGTTGGTATTTTTTATAATTGATAACAACAAAGTTTATGCAATTGTTATGGTGCCTGGTGTTAATTATCGTTAAGCTGTTACTGGCCCGGAGAGCCGTTGCCCCGGTAATTTCGGAGGAATGAAAAATGAACCAATTTTATGCCATCTGTCAATTTGCTCTATTTTTGTCAGTGAAATGCAGCACTTCGAATTTTTCAAATACCACGGTACCGGCAATGACTTTATTGTTCTGGACAACAGAAGTCAGCAGTTTCCTGCTGAAAATCTGGCAGCCATACGGCAAATGTGTGACCGCCGATTTGGCATAGGTTCAGACGGACTGATACTGATAGAGCCCGATGACCAGTCGGATTTTTACATGAACTTTTACAATCCCGACGGCTCCCAAAGTTTTTGCGGCAATGGCAGCCGGTGCGCCGTGCACTTTGCAAATGCTATCGGTTTGGTAGAGGAGCAATGCACATTTCGGGCAATCGACGGAGAACATCGCGGAGAATGGTCGGAAGATGCGATTCGTGTTTCCATCCGTCCGGTATCTGATCCCGAAAAACGGGGAGATCATTTTCTGGTGAACACCGGATCGCCGCATTACATCATTTTTGTTCCCAACGTCAAAGCAGTGGATATTGTTCCTGAGGCCCGAGCGGTTCGTTTCAACGACGAATTCAGGGAGCACGGTGTCAATGTCAATTTTGTACAGGTGCTCGATGAAAAAAATATCCGCATCCGAACTTACGAACGCGGGGTTGAAGATGAAACTTTATCCTGCGGAACCGGCGTTACAGCTGCGGCAATAACCCATTTGGTTCGTGAAGGAACGGGTCGTAAAATTCATGTGGAAACACGCGGCGGTGAATTGCTGGTATCGGCCACCAGAGGTGCAGATCATCTCTTTTTCGACGTCTGGCTCTCCGGGCCGGCGGTAAAAACTTTCTCAGGAACCTATCACTGTACGGAATGCTGAAAGGAAAAAAGATATACCTGCGTGCAATGGAACCGTCGGATATCGACACCATTCTGGCATGGGAGAACAACCCGGAAAACTGGTTGTACAGTCTCACGAAGAAACCTTATTCTCGCCGCGAAATCGAAAATCTGGTGTTGAATGCGTACGATATTTATACCGATAAGCAACTCCGGTTTGTGATTGCACTTACGGAGGATCACCGTGCCATCGGAGCGATTGATTTATTCGAATGCGATTTCGGAAATGGAAGGGCAGGAGTCGGAATTTTGATTGACGACAAAGCCGATCGTCGCAAGGGGTATGCACAGGAATCGCTGAAGTTAATTCTGACGTACTGCAAAGAAGTGTTGTTGCTCCACCAGGTACATGCCGAGGTGATCAGCAACAACGAAGGCAGCATCCGGCTTTTTGAACGGGGTGGATTTTTGCAGACCGGGCGCAAAAAGGACTGGATAAAACAGCACGATGGATTTCTGGATCTTATAATATTGCAGCACATTTTTTAGTTGATGGGAAGGAAAAAAGGGAAGATGAGCGGATGGAAAAAGGTGTTGTTGCTGACCATCCTGATTGCGGCAGCGGTCGGTGGTGTTAAGCTGTTTTCGCTGTACCAACGGATTTACTGGCCGAATGTTAACCTATCCTCCGATCACGCTTTCTTTTACATCCCAACCGGATCGGACATTGAAGAGGTGGCAGGATTGCTGGAATCGCAGGGCATCATTATCAACCGACATTCATTTGAGTGGCTGGCCGAACGAAAAAATTACCGCGGAAATCTCATCGTCCCCGGAAAATATCAGTTGAAGGATCGGATGAGCAACGATGCGCTCATTGATCACCTGCGCGCCGGAAACGGCCGGCTCGAGGTAAAGGTTACTTTCAATAATATTCGTACCCTCCCGGAATTGGCCGGTCAGCTGGGACATCGCCTGGAACCGGATTCCACAGAAATTTTAACATATCTCCTCCAGCCCGAGATCATGAATCATTACGGTTTCAACAGCGAAAATTTCATCACGATGTTTATTCCCAATACCTATCATTTTGACTGGGCTACCGGGGTGGATGAAATAACCGAGCGCATGGCCGCAGAATACCGACGTTTCTGGACAGCCGAACGCAAGCAAAAAGCAAATAAATTAGGTCTCAGTCAATCCGAAGTGGTGACACTGGCTTCTATCGTTCAGGCCGAACAACGACTGCACTCCAGCGAGCATCCCCGAATCGCCGGTCTGTACCTGAACCGTCTCAAAAGGGGAATGAAGCTGCAAAGTGACCCAACGGTGATTCATGCCCTCGGCGACTATAACATCAAGCGGGTACTGCGAGAACATTTATCTGTGGATCACGTGTATAATACCTATATGAATACAGGTCTGCCTCCCGGACCAATTTTATTGCCGGACATTTCAACGATCGATGCGGTGCTAAACGCCGAGCAACACAACTACATTTTTATGTGTGCCCGCGAAGATTTTTCCGGATACCATTATTTTGCCACCACACTGCGCGAGCACAACAATTTTGCACAGCGCTATCGGGAGGCACTCAACAAAAGAAAAATTTACCGATGAATAAGATTAAATTCGGAACAGATGGCTGGCGCGCAGTCATCGGAAAGGAATACACATTTACCAATGTACACCGCGTAACCGAAGCAGTGGCTGGTTGGTTATCTGAAAACTATCCGGAAGCCACGGTTGTACTGGGCTATGACTGCCGTTTCAACGCTAAATTATTTGCCGAAGAAGTGGCAAAAGTCCTGGCTCATTCGGGATACAAGGTGCTGCTGGCGAATAATTTTGTTTCAACTCCCGCGGTCTCGTTGGGGGTTGTTCAGTTGAATGCGCAACTCGGTATCGTGCTTACTGCCAGTCATAACCCGCCGGAATACGGCGGATACAAACTCAAAGGAGATTTCGGAGGACCCTTACCGGAACCACAGGTGAAGGAGATAGAAGCGATGATTCAGGATACAGTACAAGTAAATCCTGAAGCGTTGGATCTGGCGGCTTTCGTGTCGTCCGGAAAAATTGAATACATCGATCTGGAAGAAATGTATCTCGATCATGTCCGGAAAAATTTTGATCTCGATGCCATCGCTCAATCGAAATTCAATTTTGCCTTTGACGCAATGTTTGGCTCCGGACAGCGGGTAGTGCCGGCGCTTTTGCCGGATGTCCAGGCGCTTCATGCGGAGTATAATCCGTCTTTCCTCGGAATTTCACCGGAACCGATTGCGAGAAACCTGCAGGAATTTCAGCAGTTTGTTGCATCGGGTAATATTGATTGTGGACTGGCTACCGACGGAGACGCCGACCGGATTGCATTGGTAGATGCCGACGGAAGTTTCATCGATGCACATCACGTGATATTGATTCTGATTCATTACCTACACTATTACAAAAAGATGACCGGCGATGTGGTGACCGCGGTTTCCTCTTCCGTGAAAATTGCGCGGTTGTGTGAACATTATGGATTGCATCTGGATGTCGTGAAAATCGGATTCAAACATACCAGCGAGCTGATGCGCATCAAAGATATTCTGGTTGGTGGGGAAGAATCGGGTGGTATTGCGGTGAAAGGACACATTCCGGAGAGAGATGGAATCTGGATGGGACTCATCATTTGGGAATTTATGGCGAAAACCGGAAAATCCCTCCGCGGAATAATCGACGAAATTTATGCTATAGTCGGTCCGTTTGCTTTCGAACGCCGCGATTTGAAGTTGCCACAATCCGAAAAGGAGCGCATCGTGCAACAGTGCGAGGAGAATGCTTTTACAAAGTTCGGATCGCATCCGGTGAAAGAAGTAGACCTGTTGGACGGATTTAAATTCACTCTCTCGGAGGATAGTTGGGTAATGATACGACCATCAGGAACCGAGCCCGTGCTGCGCATTTATGCGGAGGCTCCGGATAAAATGCTGGCCAACGAGTTGATTGAATCCGTAGTAGGCGAATTACGGATTGCATAAAGTCTATCGCAAACCTACGCTGCGAAGCATTGCTTTGGCCGCGATTTTTGCCAAAGCTTTTAGCGAAATATTGCCCCTGAGCATTTGTTCCAGCTGTTGGGCTTTGTAGTGATACATGTCCGGGTGAATGGCTTGAAAATTTTCAGGAAACTTTTTTTCGGGTGGCTGGAAACCAGATCCTTTCCTGATATAAACAAAACTATTTTGACGGTACCACACCTGAATCTCCGGAATGTCCCAGATTCGTGGCCGTATTAAGTCAAACCTTTCGAAATTGTGCCTGGCAAACAATTCCGACCAGTATTCCGGCCATTTTTCGTTCAGGTGGTTTTGACCGGCCTGAAAAGGAATGGCTGCCGAAAAGACAATGATATCGCCAGCGGATGTTAATGTTTCTACAAATTGCGCGGCGGATTCAGGTGGAAGGTGCTCAGCAACTTCAAAACTGATTACGAGGTCAAATTTTCGATCGAGTTGCAGCGGCTGGCTCAGATCTGCTCTAATCAATCGTTCAGGAGAAACATGTTTAGCGAATTTTGTAACGTCCACCCAGGCTCCGTCAACACCCAATACATCGGCAACGCCATGGTGATGAAAAACTTCCAGAAAATTGCCAATACCACAACCGAAATCTACTACACTACGTGGTTGAAATAAATCGATCAGGTGCGGAACAAAAAGCTCTGGAGATCGCATGTTGTGCAGATCTTCATCGTGAAAATAGGTTAGTTTTTTAACCATTGCGGATTTTTGTCTGTTAATTCGACAAGTTGTCGTTTTTTAAAATTAATTCGACGCCTCCTTTTCAAAAATTGATAGAAAAGTGGAATCCGAAATTGGTCAATAATTTTGAAAACTTTTCCCAATGAAGAACTGGTAAAATAATCAATACTGCTCTTGAAAGGAGCTGTTTCTACAATTCTCGGGTACACACATCGTAAATCTTTAATAACGCCGCGATTGAAGTACCAACCCCAACTATCCGCACTTACCTGAATCGGCAGAATGTTTTTTGCCATTTTTTCTGCGGCATGCAGCGAAATCAGATAGGCTCCGGTGGTAATTACCTGCGCTATATCAACAGGGGGATAAATTGCGAATTCATTGAGATACTTAACTGCACCTGGTTTATTGAGTAACAATGGCTCCCATGATTGAAAGTAAAGCATTATTACTTCTTCAGTTGAAGTGTGTTGCAAAATAGATTTCAGGTGCTCCCTGAAATTGTCGGTCAATACCACATCGTCTTCCAAAATCAGCGTCCATGGGTATTGTTCTTTAACAATTGTTTGATAGATATTCAGATGCGAGAGTGCACATCCGATTGCCCCGGGTGAAAGCCATTGCGGGTTTTTATTTACAGCCTGCATATCACAAACCGCTTCCAGTTCTGTTGGAGTGAGTTCTTTGCCGTTTACTGCGTCTAAAAAGGTAAAAGCGAGACCGGCATTCTTCAATTCTGCCGTTATATGCTTTCTTCGCAGTTTTGCATCTGAAAGACTGATGACAAAAATGGGAATATCATCTTCCGTAGAAGAGGGAGTTATTTCGGTATTCAACTTCAGGAAATTTTTCTTGAGCTAAAGTAGCAATTCTGCAGACGACCGGATTTAAGAATCCCAGAACAAAGTCAGAATATCAAATCCGCAGTATACTCAGCAACGTTGTTGCGCTCATCGGTAACGCGCAAAACAAATTTTCTTTTGCCCGGAGGTATTTTTCCGGGTTTAATTTCATGCACGAGCCGCGCATTTTTTGCGTCAAATTCCATGAGCATCCACTCGCCGTCGATCCGCCCTTCGAAATGTTTAATGCCGGCCAGGTTGTCGCTGATTTTAAAATCTATGCTCCGGGCACCACTCATTGATTTTCCATTGGAGATGTTGATTGGTCGGATGGTGGGTGGGGTCGTGTCAACACGCACCGTATAATTTCCGAATTCTTTGACGCGGGTCGTAATCCAGCCATCCCTATATCTTCCTCCGCGTGCGCGGTGGTAATTATTGCCGGTCACTTTTGTAACAACAATTTTGTCTTCCAATCCTTCCGGCAGATCATTCACGCGGAT
>CALDPJ010000257.1 GCA_937911795.1 uncultured Flavobacteriales bacterium
GAAACAGATCTGCGTGATCCATATCGCTCCAGTAATCCCGAAAATCTGCAATCCAGCGAACGCCGGTTTTCTGCTTCAATCGCGCCCCAATAAAATGAACGCTGTGTGGTGGTCCTGTGGTGATGATGGCCGATACCGGATGCTCCTTCAGATACAATTCAAGTTGCTTCACCACCGGACGGACCCAGAATTTGCGGGCGTCGGGAATCATGTAGTTGCCGCGGGCGTATCCCATGATTTGGACCAGTCTGCTTTTCCTTCCTTCGGAAATAAAACCGGCCGATATTCCCTTTTTCTGTTTTTGCCCGAGCAGATTTCGCACGGCGCGAAAAGGTTCAAAAATCGGAACGGAGATCACCTCCAGATTGGGATTCACTTCATTTTCAAACGTTTCGTCGAGCAGCGGATAATCTGCATTTTCGGGTCGGCAAATCACCGGTTCGATACCAAACTCCGGCAGAAACCGGGACATTTTAAGCCAGCGTTGCACGCCGCCACCACCCGACGGTGGCCAGTAATAGGTGATAATCAGCACGCGCTCCATCAGCCTTCCGAATTGTCCCTGCGCCGCTTGAACTCCGTGTAACCCGCAAATGCCATCAGCAACAACAGCAAAACAGAACTTGCCATGGCTACTCCCGATACCGTTTTGAAAGAATCCGGCTCAAACTTAAACACAATCGTGTGCTCTCCTGCCGGGACCTTCATCGCGCGAAGAATGTAGTTCACCCGGACATGATCTACCGGTTCGCCATCGAGGTATGCCTGCCAACCCGCATCGTAGAATATTTCTGAAAAAACGACGAGCTGTGTGGCCGCAGAACGGAAATCGTAAGTGAGCTCATTGGGCTTGTAACTGATGATATCCACCGTGGCCAGCGAATCGTACGTGAAAGTGGTTTCGCCGCCGAAGTAGTCCGCAAAATTCTGATCAGCAACCGCTTCGCGGGATGGATTAATCTCACCGGTGGCGAGAATCTCCGCATCTGCATCATCTACGAGTTGAACTTCATTGACAATCCACGCACTTCCCAATGCAGCAGAATTCGGTAATGGCGGAGCATCCGGGCTATAAATCAGGTAGCGCGTGTTCAGCATATTCAGCATGCGCGAATTATTCAGCGCACCAAAAACCTGTTCCTGAGTAGGCTGTTGACCGAATACCTGAGACAGGTTGCTCACTTCGGCACCCAGGTGAAAATCAATCAACTCCTGGTATCTTTTAAGCTTAGCACCATGATAACCACCCACCGATTTATGAAGATACGGCGTACGACCATCGTTGAATGGGTTGTTCAGATTGAGCACGCGGAAGTTACTCTGAAAATTCAACGCAGCCAGTCGGGCGATATTCTTTTCGTCGTCGGTGAGCGGTTTTCTTCCCGCACCGTTTTTCTCCTTCTGTTCTTTCATCGCCGCCTTGTGCAGTTCTGTTCGCTCCTGAAAACTGCTGCGCTCGGTGTACGGTTCTCCGGCAACACGAAGCAAACCGGTTGAATTGTTGATTTCCTGCTGAAGAATACCCATATCGGCCGTTGCAGGAACGTGTGGAAACAGGTTTTCTGAAGGATCTTCCCACTGCACATATCGTCCGCGTTGTTTCTCGTTGTTCAGGTAGCGTTTATTCACCGGCCACATATCTACCACCACGAGGACAAACAATCCACCGATCAGGACGTATTGAGAAATGGTGCGGCGCATAAACAGGAAGCAAAGGATTCCAGCCACCGCAATAAAACCAAAGGCCCGGAAAGCATCTGCCCGGAAAATACTCATCCGCACCGCCTCAAGATCGTCCATAAAGGCACCCATCGCAGCGGCTTGCTGACCCGATTGTTGTGCAAGCTGGCCCTCGAACTGGGTGCGCTCCATGTCGCTGAGGAAAGAAATGAAAGCATCCGGTTTAAGCGCCAGAAACAATATCGCTCCGGCCAATGCGCCGGATGCGATGTAGAATTTTTTCTTCTGTGCTTCGAACAACTCGGGATTGCGGATCAACCGATCGACAAAAATTACCGCGAGTAAAGGTATTGCCAATTCGGTAATGGCGAGAATAATCGTTACCGCACGGAATTTATTGTAGCCCGGCACGTAATCGAGGAAGAAATCTGTAAGCGGCATGAAGTTCTTTCCCCACGCCAGCATGATAGTTAGAACCACGGTAGCCAGTAGCGCCCAGCGCAAGGAGCCTTTCAACAATACCAGACCGAGAATAAACAAGTAAAAGATGATGGCTCCGACGTAAACCGGACCAGAAGTAAACGGCTGATTTCCCCAGTAGTGATTGCTGCCGGCAACATTCTGCCGAAACTGCGGACTGGCTTTTTCGAGGTGATCGCTGCGTTCGCCGATTACACCGCTGGCACCCCCATTGGCGTTGGGAATGATCAACGATAGTGTTTCGCTGATTCCGTAGCTCCAGTTCGTAACGTAATCTCGATCGAGACCCGATGTAGCAATATCTTCGTTGCTTTCGCCGCCGGGTTGAATGGTCAGTTCAGACTCACCACGAGTGGTATATTTTCCATATTCGTAAGTATTCCACAGGTTGGCAAAATTGCAGAGCAAGGCGACAAACACGGCTCCAATGAGCACTGCCGAGGGTTTTATCCACTCCGGAACCTGCTTCTGCCGAATGGCATCGATCAGTTTGGCCAGTACGATCAAACCCACCATGATGCCGAAGTAGTAGGTAATCTGCACGTGGTTGGCCTGAACCTGCAGCGCCATAAAAAAAGCGGTGAGCGCTCCGCCGAGCAATAGTTTTCCGCGGTATGCGAGAATGATTCCCGCCAGTGTGGGCGCCATGTATGCAATGGCGTGCGCTTTGGTATTGTGGCCGGCCTCGAGAATGATGAAGTAGTAGGATGAAAACGCAAAAGCCACCGATCCTGCGATGGCCAGCCAGGGGTTGACGCGCATGGCCATCATGAGGATATAAAAACCAATCATGTACAGCAATACATAATTCATCGGTCGCGGCGTCCAGAGCTGAAAAGCTTTGTCGATGTGTTTCAAAATCATACCCGGATACGCCACAGCAATCTGGTACGCCGGCATTCCGCCGAACATGCTGTTCGTCCATTTGGGTTCTTCGTCAAAAATTTCGCGGTGATCGCGTATTTCCTTCGCCATTCCGAGGAAGTTTTTCATATCGCCCTGTTTCAGGCGTTTTCCTTCCAGCACCGGTGAAAAGTAAATCAGCCCGATCAGTACAAAAACCACGAGAGCGGTAATGTGTGGCAACCAGGACTTCAGCGAATCATTCATATTGGTTGGTTTTTATTCAATCTCTTCAAACTCCACGTCGTCGGCCTCCAGACGCGGTTTCTTTTTGGGCGGCTTCTCATATTCAATGATTACGTCACCCTTCTGGTGCTTTTCGCGGGTTCGGTTCCCACTGTGTCGGGAATGAGGTTGCTTTTTCCGGGATGCTCCAAGGCCAATCAGCCGCAATATAAAACGTACTGCGACAAAAACGAGGATGGCAATGGCTATAATTCTTAACAAATCGATGTTTTTTTGGCCGCAAAGGTAATGTTTTAATGGTGAATGGTTAATGCTCCAATGGTTAATGGAGTAGCGGTTAATGGGTTAGTGGTTAGTGGTTAGTGGCCGAAGGTTCAGGATGATCATCAGCGATTTGACCTGGGTTCGTTTTGCGGCTGAGACGGACCGATTATGAAGTAGCAGCATTTTTTATATTTTTAACTGATAACACACGCTTCTACAATGAAATTAACATTTGTGTTCACCCGGTGCTTAGTCTTTAGCTTTGTATTCTACTGTTCTTTAGTATCCGCTCAAAATGACATCAACAGGCTGATGACCAGAAGTAAACCCAATTGTTATGATATTGCTTTAAACGCTTATGAACTGCTTCCGCACTATCACGGCAACCAGCAAATAGACTCCGTTAATGCAGTGCTCGATTTCTGGGAGAATAAATGTGGATTATCTGAGGAACTACTGAGGTTCAATATTCTTTTAGCCATTGAGCAACAAAGCAATTACCTGGATAGTGTTGTGAATCTTAATATTCTCCCTGAGTTAATGGACTACAAAAATTTTAGATCATATATCTCAGCGAATGATCACCACTTAAGCCTGCGTTTTCAAGATCAAAATATTTCAGAGTATATAAAATACACTTCCTACACTTCTGGGTGGGCCAGTAGGTTGCTGAAGGTTGAAAAGCAATATTCTCAAGTGGAGCTTTTCTTTTTACAAATTTACAGTCATGATTTTGATAACACCTTTCAAATGCTGGAGGATAGTGCATTTGATGGAACATTTATTCAGCGCCAATACCGAATTAAAGTTGCTGAAGCAAAAATCAACCATTGGTTTCGCGGAGATATTTCGCTGGGTGGATGGTTTCCGACTCAAAACTTAACTGCACTCGGTAATCATGCTGGTTTCGGTATTCGCGGTGGGGTGCAATATACGCGGTGGCATGCACTGATTTCAATAAAAGCTTATCTTGGAAATAGCTCAAGTTCGCGTCATGTTTTTCATGATGATAGTCTCTATAATTCTGATCTTTATAATCACGTTTCGCTCGCTGCAGATTTGGGCTACGCGCTTTTCAACAAGCAACAACACGTTTTTGAATTGATCGGTGGTATTGGTTACAACGGTGTCAAGGTTTTAGAAGTTCCTAACCCGCTGGATGCGGATAATCCGGAAAGCATATACCGAAACAGTCTTTTGCTCAATATTGGATTGGGATATCGGTACGATTTTCCAACAGGAACTTATTTCAGCTTATCAGCGAAATTGAATTTCTCCGAATTCGAAAATCGTCCAGGAACTGATCTTTCGGGCAACTTTTTCACAATAGATGTAGCACTCGGAATGATTTCGCAGGATCAACAACGCAGAAACCGGCTTTTGTTGGATATAGATTGACTTGCTTAACCATCTCCCATCTCATCTCTCATATCTCCTCACTCATAACCCTAATATCTAAAAAGCAACAGCAATAGTTTTGAGCAAGAGCATCTCATAACTCATATCTCATCACTCATCACTCCCATCTCATAACTCTTCACTCAAAAACCTACCTGCTTAAATACAAATTCCGCTCTGCGTGAATCTTCAAAAAGAAAGGATCCCGTAACGAGTCAATAAACTGAATCGCCTCACCGGTGGATTTCATCTCCGGACCGAGTTCTTTGTTCACATTCGGGAATTTGTCGAACGAGAATACCGGAATTTTAATCGCATAACCCTGTCGTTTCGGACTGAAATCAAAATCCTTCAGCTTCTTCTCGCCGAGCATAATCTTCGTCGCATAATTCACGTACGGCTCGCCATAGGCTTTCGCAATAAAGGGAACCGTTCTGGAAGCGCGCGGATTAGCCTCAATAATGTAAACGATATCATCTTTAATGGCGAATTGTATATTTATCAACCCAACGGTGTTCAACGCTTTTGCTATTTTGTGGGTATGGTCTTTAATCTGCTGCAGCACAAATTCACCAATATTAAAAGGTGGCAGGGTAGCATTTGAATCTCCCGAATGTATTCCGCAGGGGTCTATATGCTCCATAATTCCAATTATGTAAACCTGGTCTCCATCACAGATTGCATCGGCCTCTGCTTCAATGGCGCCATCCAGATAATGATCGAGCAGCAATTTATTGTTAGGGATTTTTCTAAGAAGATCAACTACGTGTGCTTCCAATTCTTTTTTATTGATAACAATTTTCATTCCCTGACCTCCCAAAACATAGGATGGCCGAATCAGTAATGGGAAATCCAACTTATCTGCCAGCGCCAATGCTTCTTCGGTAGTTTCAGCGGTTCCGAACTCTGGGTAGGGAATATTGTTTTCTTTCAAAAGTGTAGAAAAACTTCCGCGGTCCTCGGCCAAATCCAGAGATTTATAAGTGGTCCCAATTATATTGATACCATACCTGTCCAGTTTTTCGGCCAATTTCAGGGCTGTTTGCCCACCCAGTTGCACGATGACACCTTCGGGTTTTTCATGGCGAATTATGTCGTAAATATGTTCCCAGAAAACAGGTTCAAAATAGAGCTTATCGGCAACATCAAAATCGGTTGAAACCGTTTCGGGATTGCAATTGATCATAATGGTTTCATAGCCACATTCGGCCGCTGCCAGAACGCCGTGCACACAGCAATAATCAAACTCAATGCCCTGCCCTATT
>CALDPJ010000258.1 GCA_937911795.1 uncultured Flavobacteriales bacterium
ATGCATACAAAACACCGATTCCGGCCAGCACCATAAGCAGAAACAACCAGCTGAATTTTTCACCAATCCCGGATTGTAGAGCCTCGAATTGTTCTCCGAGTAATTCGAACTGAAGGTAAAATGTTGTTAGTGTGATGGCCGCCAACACCAGCATGTCGATGATTCTTTCGGCGAAGATGGTTCCGAATGTGCGTTCAAAAGGAATGCTCTCGCTCCTGGACAATGCCAATGCCCGACTGGCTTCACCGGCGCGAGGCAGCACCATGTTGAACAGATAACCAATCATTACTGCATAAAAACTGTGCTTAAAAGCCGGAGTTTTGCCGAGCGGTTGCAACAGGTATTTCCAGCGATAGGCGCGGCTTACATGACTCAATGCACCGAATACCACCGAGAGGGCAAACCATTCGTATTTCGCCGTTTTGAGCGCGTGAAAGAGATCGTTTTTCTCAGGCTCGGTCAGTTGAGCGTAAATCATATAACACAGTAACAGCCCGATCCCGGCAGGCAGAATGACTTTAAGTGTTTTTAAAAGAATGCGCAAAGGTTTGTTGCTGGTCATTTTTCAGAAAAGTTGAAGATTGTCTATGAGCCGCACCTTTCCTGCGCGCACAGCTATTAGCGCAATGGCATGAGAAGCCTGTTTAAGGTCGGTGATGGGTTGCAGCGATTCAGGGTCGGCGATGGCAAAATATTCCAGACTCAGATCGTTGTTGTGATTGATTTTTCCTGATACCCAATCTGATAACTGGTTGACGCTTTTTTCCTGTGACATAAATTTGACGTGCTGCAATACACGAAAAATTTCGGAAGCATTGGCGCGTTCACCAGGAGAAAGCAGTTGATTTCTGGAACTCATGGCCAGGCCATCCTCCTCGCGAATCGTGGGTACTTCAATCACCTGAACTTTCAGGTTAAATTGTTGAACGAGAGACTTAATGATCATCAGTTGCTGAAAATCTTTGAGTCCAAAAAAGGCTTTATCTGGCTGAACGATCTCGAGAAAGCGTCTTACAACCATTCCGACGCCTCTGAAATGCCCAGGTCGGTGCGCTCCTTCGAAGCGACTTTCGAGATCACCAAAAACATATTGGGAGTCATCAGGAGCCGGATATACTTCCGGATAATCCGGGGTGAAGGCAATGTCACAACCGGCCTCATTCAAAATTTTCAAATCGGAATCCAGATCTCTTGGGTAGTTGCTGAAGTCTTGTGGGTCATTAAATTGCGTGGGATTTACGAAAATACTAACGACCACCAGGTCGCATTCCCGGCGTGCCTGCTTCACCAACGACACGTGCCCCTGATGCAAAGCTCCCATGGTGGGAACAAGTCCTACAATTTTTCCGGTCGATTTGGCGTTTTGTACTTGTTGCCCAATCTCACTGGCAGTGGTCAGTACCTTCACAGAACTATCCGCAAATGTTGAGATTAAACGAACAAAGCTAAGGCGATTAGTTGAATATCCGCAAAAAATTGTATATTTTTGTGGCCGATTATAAACTCCCCGAGACCTATGGAAAAAACAAAAGTTCTTTACGTATCCCAGGAAATTACCCCTTATCTGGAAGCCAATGAAATCTCTACAACTTCCAGAGAATTGCCTCAGGGCATCCAGGAGAAGGGACGAGAAATTCGTGTATTCATGCCGCGATACGGCTGTATCAACGAGAGAAGACACCAACTGCATGAGGTGATTCGCCTGTCAGGAATGAACCTTATCATCAACGACAATGACCACCCTTTAATACTGAAAGTAGCTTCGATTCCTGCTGCACGAATGCAGGTTTACTTTATCGATAACGAAGACTTTTTCCACCGGAAAGCAGTGCTCTGCGACGCGAAGGGTAAGTTTTTTGAAGACAACGATGAGCGTTCCTTATTCTTTATCCGCGGAGTTATTGAAACAGTAAAGAAACTTGGTTGGACACCCGACGTGATTCACTGTCACGGGTGGATGACTGCGCTGATGCCCGCTTATCTTAAAAAAGTAATCAACGACGACCCACATTTCTCTGATGCCAAAGTTGTTTTCTCTGCTTATGATCAGGGATTTGATGGCACTCTCGAGAAAGAGATGACGAAGAAACTCGAAATGGAAGGATTTGAATCCAAAGATTTAAAAGTATTGGAGAATCCTACTTTTGAGAATCTCACTAAATTCGCGATGGAATATTCTGACGGCATCATCAAAGGAAGTGGAAATCTGAACGGAGAAATCGAGAAGTATCTGGATAAGACTTCCAAACCGGTTATGGAATATGCAAAACCCGAAGATCAGTCTTACTGTCTTCGGGTTTTATTTTCAAATGGAATTTGATTATGGTAATCAGATGCTTG
>CALDPJ010000259.1 GCA_937911795.1 uncultured Flavobacteriales bacterium
CTGGGATCCGGTTGAAAATGCATCCTTGGTTCCGTGGATTTTGCTCGTTGGCGGTGCACACCTGATGCTGATCAACAGAAACAAAAGCCGGTCAATTTTCTCAACCTACCTGCTCATCACGCTGGCGTTCATATTTGTACTGTATTCTACTTTCCTGACCCGCAGTGGGGTGCTCGGCGAAACCTCCGTACACTCTTTCACGTCCGATGGAATGCTCGGGCAATTGCTGGCCTACATGCTCTTTTTTGTGATGCTGACGGTGGGCGTTGCGCTCAAACGGGAAGCAAAATGGTACGGAATCATCAGCCTGCTGTTGTTTGTTGTGGTGCTGATTAATGTAGATCTGGCCATTCCGGTGATACTGATTTTCCTGCTGTTGTCTTTGGTGATGATCCTTCGGGCGTACCGTCGCTATTTCCCTCGACTGAACCAGGAAGAGGAGTTGTGGTCGCGGGAGTTCTGGGTGTTTATTGGCTCGCTCGTGTTGCTGTTGTCGGCAGCCCAGATCACCTTCGAAACCTCCAAACCGGTTTACAACCTGATCGCCGCGCCTTTTGCCGGATTCCTGAATCAGCTTTACCTGTGGACGGACATCGAAGTGTTCTCCATTCTTGCGGATGGTCGTATGGCACCCAAATCGGATGTCATCGCGCACTACAACAAATGGCAACTGCCTTTTGCATTCATGGTTACGATGCTGATAGCCATCGGGCAATACTTCAGCTACAAGAAAACCGATATGAAGAAATGGCTGCGCAACCTTTCGTTGTCGTTCGCTGTCTCTGTTGTGCTGACGGTGATATTTGCGCTCGCGCTGAATTTCCGCTCGAACGAGTTTACGCTCATTGCGCTCATGTTTTCTTCCATTTTTGCCGTGGCTGCCAACGCCGATTATATGTGGCGGATCGCCCGTGGAAAAATGAAAATCACCGGGTCGTCCATCGCCCACATTGGTTTCGGACTGTTGATGCTCGGGGCGCTTATCTCTACCGGGAAAAGCGTTAAGATTTCCGAAAATACATCAGGAGTGGACATCAGCAAGCTCAACGAACAGTTCAGCAATCAAAACGACATTCTCCTTTTCCGCGGTGACACGCTGTCGATGAACGAGTATTTCATTTTATACACGAGCAAAGAACGCGAAGGTCACAAGCAGTTTTATAACATTGAGTACTTCGAAAAGCTTCCGCGCAAATACGAGAAAGGTGAAGTGGTGTACAGTTCGGGATTCTTTTTCAGAGCGAAGGAAGATCACCAGGCAGGCGAGAGTTTTATGAAGGATCAACAGCAATACTGGGAAATGCTGAATGTTGCCGAAGAACAGGAAACGCCGCCGATTACCATGTGGAATGCCTACAAACCGGGGGAGATGTTGTTTGTGTTGAGACCGCATTTGCAGATCAACGAAAAATTTGGAAACGTTCCCGAACCCGATACCAAGCACTACTTCAACAAGGATGTTTACACGCACATCCGCTGGGCCGAGCTCGAAGAACGTGAGCTGGATTCTGAAGGATTTTTCGAACCCAAGGAACACGTTGTTCAGTTGGGAGATACCATTTTTACGACCGTGAATATGGTGATGCTCGATTCGGTTCAAACGGTGCGCAATCGTGAAAAGTACAACCTGAAAGAAGGCGATATCGCTGCGCGTGCCGTGTTGAGAGTGGTGAACCAGCGCAACCAGGTGACCTATGCCGAGCCGTTGTTCATTCTCCGCGACTCGAGCGTGGTGATTGCTGAGCCATTTTTGCTGGAAGAACACGGTCTTAAATTCGCCTTTGCCCGGATCCATCCGCAGACCAGCGAATTCACGATGGTCATTGCCGAACACGAAAGCAACCGGCGCGAGTTCATTGTCATGCAGGCCATTCTGTTTCCGATGATCAATGTGCTCTGGATCGGATGTATTCTGATGGTTATCGGTACTATTGTTGCAGTTTTTCAGCGCGTTAAGCTCGAACGAAAGAAATGACTGGCATAAATCAGCGGGTTGCATTGATCGGGGCGGGAAAAGTTGCCCGCCAGATGGGACGCTGGATGCGCAGTAGTGGGGTCGAGATTACACAAGTTTACAACCGCACGTTTTCCGAAGCAGAAGATCTTGCTGGTTTGGTCGATGCAACAGCCATTTCTGATTTATCCGAAATTGAGGATGTCCAGATGGTGATCATCGCCGTCAGCGACGATGCCATTGCAGCGGTTTCTGCCGCTATGCCGGCCGTAGATGCTGTGGTGGTGCATACTTCCGGCACACGCCCCATCGAAGATCTGAACCAGCACGTGCGCTGCGGGGTGTTTTACCCCCTGCAAACTTTTACCAACGACGTAGAAGTTGATTTCCGGCAGGTGCCGGTGTGCATCGAAGGAGTTGATCCGGAGACGGAAGAGTTGCTGCGGGTGTGTTGCCTAACGTGGGGGGCATTTCCATATATCCTCGATTCATCACAACGCGAGGTGTTACATGTGGCCGCGGTCATCGCAAACAATTTCGTCAATCATCTCTGGGGAAAAAGTTTTGAATTGCTGAACCAAAACGAAATTGAACCCGATATTCTTTTTCCGCTGATGATGGAAACCGTTCAGAAAGCCATTCATGCAGATCCGCACAGTGTGCAGACTGGTCCGGCCGTGCGGGGAGATAAGAAAACCATCGAACGACATCTCCAAAAATTGAAAAGTGATGATAACTTGCGGGAAATTTATCGCATACTGACAAAAAGCATTCTGGAAAAACAACAGCATGGAAAACTATAAGCAGAAGCTGCGAAAAATCACCACTTTCATTTTCGACATCGACGGCGTTTTTACCGATGGCACGGTTTGGTTGATGCCCGATGGTGAGCAAATCCGAACCGCGAATATTAAGGATGGCTACGCTGTTCAGCTGGCGGTGAAAAAAGGATTTCGCATTGCGGTCATCACCGGAGGAAAAGCAGAGGCGGTTAAAATCCGGTTCAAAGGATTGGGTGTGGATGACGTTTTTCTGGGCACGGCCGATAAATGGAAATTATACGAGCAATATCTGAAAGATCACCAGCTGCAACCCGAAGAAGTGCTGTACATGGGCGATGATATTGTTGATCTCAAACCGCTGCAGCACGCCGGGGTGTCTGCCTGCCCCGCCGATGCGGTAAACGAAGTCCGCACGATTTGCGATTATGCATCTCATTTTGGTGGCGGCAAAGGTTGTGTTCGCGACGTGGTGGAGCAAACACTGAAAGTTCAGGGCAAATGGCTGGATGCGGATAGCGGGATGTGGTAGGTGTTGAATCCGTGGTTTTATTCTTCTTTCAACAATGTGTTGATTTCCTTTTTAAGTAAAGGAAGGTCCCGAATGACGATTGCCCAGATTATTTCTTCTGAGACTGTGTCATATCCATGAATAATTCGGTTTCTCGTATCGACTATTTTTCTAGTACTGGTTATTGATATTTCTGGATCTACTTGTATGATTCGATTTACAGCTTCGCCTATAATTTCAATGTTTCTTTCAATAGCACGTTTGGTTTTGAGGTCGCTTTGAAAATTTTTGAAGACTTTCTCTTCGGGTAAAAAATCATTTATTTCTTGAATAGCTACCTTAATATCTGATAACCAGGCATTGATGTCATTCGCCATAAATCAAAACCTTGGTCCTGTCAATTTCAGTTTTCAAAAATGGATTCCGAATAGCCTTCTCTTCAAGTAAATCAATGGGACGCTTTAAAAGTAACTGAAGTTTCTCTTTTAAGTCGAAATAATAATCAGTGTATAAAATAGGGTCACTTTCTTTAAATTCAACAACCAGGTCGATATCGCTTTCGAGATTCAGCTTGTCTCTGGTAACTGAACCAAAGGCGAATAGTCTTTTCACCTGATTCAATGAACAGACTTCCTTTATTTGTTCGATATGTTGATTCAAAGCGATCATGTCAACTTTTTATCAAAGTTAATAATTTCCTGAGGTATTGTTTGGATTGCTACAACGACAGCGTATCTCAAGACACTGCTTCACAGTCAGTGAATGGCAAGCGCGCGTGGTGAGTTGCATTCTGTTTTACGCAGAGTTATCTCTTCAATGATTTTCCTGATCGATTATCGATGAGTGTGAAAATGACAATCATTATCCTGTTGAATTTTATAAATGGCAGAGACATGTCGGTGGATTAAAGCGAGGCGAATATTCTTTTTCTCGGATTCTGCATGATCCACCAATTAACCTCGAGGTTTGCGGCCATATTTTTCCCAAACTTCTTTACTGGAAACCAAACGGCCTGCCTTTACATCTTCCAGACCTTTATCAATGCTGGCAATTTGTTCTTTTGTCAATGAATCCCACCAGTCTGTATTTTCCTGCATGGTCTTAAACACCAGAAGAGATTCAAGAAGATTTTTGTCTTCGATTGAAGATAACTATTGAATTAAAGTCAGTTGTAGCGAATCGGTCTTCATAATTCAAAATTATGGTTTTTGGCAGAAACTTGTCGGCAATCTTCATTTCTCATACAATACCTAATGGCAAGGATTACGAAAGCGAGCAGGAGGGGTGTTTTTAAGAGTGGGTAGCATTTTTACCGATTGAATTCTCCCTCTCACGCGCTGCAAGCACGCGAGAGGTGAGTACAATTTAGATTATAAATTACTTTCACACGCGCTGCAAGCGCGCGCGCGTAATTTATTGTTCTGTCCGTGGAAGCACATTTTTCACCCGACCCACCTGTCCATCTTCCAACCGGACTTTAATGCCGCGGGAATGGCTGGACGAACTCGTCAGGATGTCCTTGACGATTCCCTTTGTCAATGCACCCGTTCGCTGGTCCTTTTTCAGCACAATCTCCACCAAAGCGCCAACAGAAATGTTTGATCTTATCGTGCCGCTCATCACCGGGATTTCATTTTCTCTACAAAATTCAGGAATACCTGCTTGTGCCCGTCCAAATCCATTTCGGGAGATAAAGACACCCGGGCGATGTAATCTTTGTCGTCTTCTTTGGTGGTGCCCTGCGTAGAAGTGGCCGGAATGGTCCAGTAAGATCCTTTTAGCTGTCCGTAACTCACGCAGTACTTCGCCTGATTGGGCATCTCCTGAATCATCAGGTTGATCAATTCCAGATTCAACCCCCGTTTGTAGGCTTCTCTTTCGTCGTGCGTACTTCCCTTAGTGGGCAGATCCAGCGAAAACACTGAAGGGGTAAATCCTTCGCTGGCCAGCTCTTCCGAAACAAAATTGATTTTGGCCTCCGGTAAAACGGCTTTGATGAAATTCACAAACTCCCGAGTGTTTTTGTAGGCGTCGGAGATGCGCTGCAGCATGGTGGGCAGCTGTGTGGCCAACACTTCAACCTGAAATGCAGTAGCTTCATTGTCGCAAAGCAGCAGGTGCCGGTCTATTTTCTCCATTAAATCTTTGGCTTGTTGGTTGGCCACGCAATAGCCGGCGGTCACTTTTCCTCCACTGGGGAACTTCGATCCGCTTACGTATGAAATTGTCCGGATAGCAGAAAGGATACTTTCTTCACTGCAGAATTGCACATTGGGACAAAAAGTTTGATCCAGAATAAAGACAGGATCTACGGCCGCTTTCCCCGATGGCGTTTGGCGTTTTTTGCGCAACGCAGCGCTCAGTTTTTCAAGATCGGGAACTTCAACGCGCGGATTGGTCGGAATCTCGGCGATGATGTACGGCACAGCATCTTCTTTGGCCACCAGATCCAAAATTCGTTCGATACTTTGAACCATGTTGTTGTCGCCGTCAACGGGCAAGTCCACGATTTCTACATTGTCGACACAGGCCGCAACACGCCGGGCCTGATCATTGGTGCCGCCGTAGCAATTCGGGGGAACGATGAATTTGATCGCTTTGCCCGGGTGATTTTCCAGCGCGTCGTCTATCAAACCCATCATAATTGCGTATTGCATGGATAGTCCTGAAGAGGCGAGTAGTGCCGGAGTATCCGTGTCTGTGATGGTGCTTATCGTTTCCAGAACAGATGTCTTATTTTTCTCAGGATTTGTCTGAGAAACTTCCCGAACAGACTGGCCAACGAGCAATTGCAGCGCCGTAAAACAATCGGCAGGAGTCATGGCTATGGTTTCCCGCCGGCGGACGTGTTGAATTTCGGAGATATAGGATCTGTTCTCGTCGCCATTCACCAATAATATGCTTCCAAGCTCTGTATGTATGCCGACAAAAAAGTCCACATTTGGATGGAGGTCAAAAGCACCCAATTCATCCTGTGTGGAAATGAATAGGGTACTGCCGTCAAAAGGGGATACGTCTCGTGCATTGACAACCTGCTCTAATTCGAATTGGTAGCCGTATACCCGCTTCACCACGTCGGGGTCAAAATGGTGCGGTAACTTTCCGGTATAGAGGATTCTGGTTTTCTTTTTCCCGAATAAATTCTTCCGAAGAACAGCCAATATGGGAGCTGAACGGGATGAAAAACTAATCACCTGATCAGGCTTGATGTTATGCAATTTGGCAATAGCCCATTCCAGAATTGAAGATAATGGATGTCCCAGGCGAATGTAGTCGTAGGCCGTGGGAATATTCCTGAGGGCCGGGGTCTCGGCGCTATTGGCCTCAAACAACGACTCAAATCTTTCCAGAAACTGGGTTTTTGCCAGATCTTCATTGTAGATGTCCAGACGATGGGTGGTCAAATCCAACCACTCTTCGGGCATGTTTTTCAATACACTTTCAATATAACTCAGCACGCTTTTTTGTTCCATAACTTTCACTTTTTCGATGGCCGCCAATATGTAATAATTTCGATAAACAGGAAAGCAAACCGGAAGATAATTTGGGGAATAGTGGGCAAGCTTAAATCCCATTTCTAGATCAGGTCACTTGTAGAGATCGTTTGCTTTTGAATTGTAATTCCACAACATATCCCTGTCTCTCGCCAATTTTTGGTGATCAAAATAATATTTCCGTTTTAAATTCTTCGCCGTAGAATGTTGAGGACCTGTTGGTATTGGCAAACATTGTTGAATCCAGTGCCGCTTGGCTGGAGGCACTTTTAGTACCAGCGATGGTATTTATTACTAACAGTAGTTATTGTATAATTATCTTTCCTGAACCTACAAAATCATCTTGACCTATTATTTGGAAAATATACGCTCCGCTTTTCAAGTTTCCTCGCTCCAAATATATTTTACCGTCATTAATCCCAGGCAATGTGTAAATTAATTGTCCAAGACCATTGTACAAATAAAATGTATATTTTACATTCAGTAAGCAATCAAAAGTTATTACCGATGCACTTATGCATGGATTGGGGGCAACCTGTATTCTCTGAGATTCTTCATTTTTTTCTAAAGTACCGAGCACTAGAGAGCAATCTAAATATAAATTGACAGGTGTATGCCTGTCAATCGTAGTACTATCTCCCAATTGCCCGGCTGAATTTCTCCCCCAAGACCATATAGTTCCATTATTCTCCATAGCTAGAGAAAAATTCATTCCTGCCGCAATTTGATTGATGCTTTCAATATTCGGCACCGTAATAGGAATGTTAGAATTTAGAGTTGAATTGTTTCCAAGCTGGCCATAATCATTTCGACCAAACATCCATAATGTGCCGTCATGTTTAAGGGCCATAGAGAAATCTGCTTCTGTTTTTATACTTTTTATATCGGTCAGAAATGAAACCGGAACTGGGGTTGGATGGATGGAGTTATTCATGACATCACCTGTTCCAATTTGGCCAAATAAGTTGGATCCCCAGGCATAAACAGTTCCATCGTTTTTTAGAGCCAGGTTATGACTCCATCCAACGGCAATTGATCTGATGGAAGACAGGTTCAATACCTCAACAGGTTGGGAGCTGTGGTCAGTTGTTCCATCCCCGAGCTGCCCCCAATAATTATAGCCCCATGCCCATACGGTACTATCATTTTTTAAGATCAAATTATGATAATATCCTGCTGCAATATCAATGACGTTCGACAACCCTGCTATTTGAATAGGTACATTCGACTGAATTCCCGAATCATTACCGAGTTGTCCTGAATCATTTTGTCCACAGGCCCAAACTGTACCGTCCTCAAGGAGAAACAAGGTATGGAACCACCCAGCACTCACTTTCTTTACATTGTTAAGAGAACTTATCAAATGTGGGGTTTGGATCACACCAAAGGGGGAATTTAACCCCAATTGACCAGACGAGTTACCTCCCCAGCTCCAAACGCTTCCATTTTGTGTCAATGCAAAAGAAGATAAGGACCCTGCACTGACTGAGATGATGTTTTCAAGTCCAATGACTGGCTCCGGAATAACTTTACCTTCTGACAAACTATCGCCTAGTTGCTCTGTAATATTGCTACCGCCGGTCCATACATAACCATCATTACACAAAAATATTGAATGTAAGTATCCTGCATCCATTTCTACTGCTTGGGATACTACATTTAGACTATTGATGAAAATAAAAAATAAACTGAAAAAAAATTTAGTCGTTTTCATTTTGTTCGCTTAGGATGATCGAATTTACCATTTTTCCCGCCATATTAAGGTGCACACACGTTGTGTAAAGGTTTTTTTCCTCGAGTCCCAACTAATGTTTTACTCTAAATATACGTAGTATACCGTATTGTAACACAAGTACAAACCGTTGTTCTTTGCTTTAAAATTAAAGCTATGAAAAAATATTTTATATCTGTTCTGTGTTTCGCACTCGTATTGAGTAGTGTAGGTCAAACTTGGGAAATTGTAGGCGATCAGGCATACGGAGATCCATGGAATGACCTCCAGGAACTTGAAATGATCAATGATGTTCCGCACGTTGTATATATCGACTATGACTCCTGGGAACTTCGCCTGAGCATATTTCAAAACAATAGCTGGTCTGTTCCGGAAAACGGAGTGATAGCAGAAGAGGCAGGGGGAATATACCGAACAACTGTAGATACTGATGGGAATTTGTATGTAGCTTTTCATGATGCAAATTTCTCTAGTGATATCAGCGTCAAAAAATGGAATGGATCCGATTGGGAGTTTGTTGGATCGCCCGGATTTGGTGTCTATGCGACAAGTGCTTACCCTATGCAAATTTCGTGTCTCTCCGATAATGCTGTAGTATTGGCTTATCCTAAAGCAGAAACCTGGAATGAAGGATTTGGTGACCTTGAAGTTCTCCGATACAATGGCACAAGCTGGGAAAATATGGGTCAAAATATTGCTGGTGATGCCGTAAGTTATATCTCTATGGGAGTTCTTTCAAGCGATGATATCTATTTGAACTATCTGACCGCCAATGATGAATCCAGGATTGCGAAGTTCAGCGGAACAGATTGGAATGTATTAACAACACCTTTTGATGAGGATTCCATTTATACTACAAATATTGTTGTCGGTGCAAATGACGAAATCATCGGATGGCGCAGTTCTTTCAATTCTTTCGGCTCACAATTTTACATAGCGTTCGATGATGTTTGGTCCCCCATTAATTCTCCTAATGATTTAATAGATCAGTTCATTGTAGTAAATCAGTTTAATTGGGCGATTGAATTTAATGGTGACGAAAACAGTTGGTACGCGGGTTTTACCACCAATACAAATTCCATCAGCTACTTCAAAAAATTTGATGGAGCCAACTGGATTTCTGAATGTGATTCAGTTGATACCTCAAACGGTACATTTTATTATTCAGATTTGGAATTTGATTCCGAAGGAACCCCTTATTATACGAATGCAATGGGAAATCTAAGTACTTGTAACAATGAATCAGTTGGAATCTCTGATGATGAAGATTTTTTAGACTTTACGATATATCCCAATCCTGGCACTGAATTGATCATCGTTCAGTTCAACAAACCTCAGTCAAATGTCAGAATCTACAATCTCACCGGAAAAGAATTATTTTCAAGAACTCTAAATAACGGCGATAAAATTGATCTGCGTTCATTTAAGAAAGGTCTTTATTTGATTCAATCAGAAGGAATAACGAAGCGTCTGGTGATTCAGTAATATCTTTATCCACAGAAGTTTCGGTATGGGGTTCCAGTAGATGATTCTAACTTTTTTTATAAGTATTGAGTTGCAGGTTTGATTTATAGGCCTTTACATATTGTCGCTGTACAAAAGATTGAATTTGTGACCATCCGGATCAGCAAATACGCATACCAGGTAACCATTTTCATCGTAAAATTTCTTCCTGTCCGTGTTGGAATCAAATAAAACGGTTCCGCCTGCATTTTTTATTTCCTCAATCCACGCATCGTAATCTTGTTTAGATGGTGCGCTCATGGAGAAAATAATTTCATTTCCCTGGCTCAAATCCGCAATTTCTCCTTCGAGACTTGACTTTAACTTTTCCTTCTCAAAAAAGTGAATGATAAAATCCTCACCACCGAACAGGAAGCTCACCAAATCTTTCGTTGGACTTCCGTTTAATTTAAATCCGAGGGTTTCGTAAAATGTCCGGGTTCGTTCGATGTTTTCAACACCTAGGTTTGCCCAAATTTTAGTTGGTTTCATAATACTCAAAAGCATCAATTATATCCAAATATACACCGTCAAAATTTGCGTCTACTACTTTTGTGAGATAAGCGTTTTCATTGCCGTAAATTATGCTTTGCCATCCTGTATTCCAATACTTTACTTTATAATTTCCTTCCCAATCCGGATTCTCAGCATCCAAAACCAGGCATCTAGATTACCGCCAAAATAGTATACGCATTACCATTTAATGAAAAACTTTCCTTCTCCTTTTTGGTTAACAATAGTTTACCAATAGGAGAAGCGGAAGAGACAGCAAAAAAGCTTTGATTTTCGAGTACTACTTTGCCAATACTTGCGGCAATGTAAAAATTGCCGTTGTTGGTGTAAACCAAGCTTCCCAAAACGACTTTGTTGCCTGTTACAGTTGGATTGATTTGAGCCAGGTTTTGTTTTATGTTTTGCAATTCACGCAATTGAGCGGTAAGCTTTTCAATTTCCAGTTGAGCCATCGCCCTTCCGGTTTCGTGCTTATCGCCCGAACTGCTTTTGGTTTCATTATTGGCTGCAGACTGTGTTTCTCTAATAATATCCTGTAATGCCACAATTCTTTCTTCTGCAATGGCTAAGCAGCGTTGGTGTAGAGCTTGTTTTACGGAAGATCTTGTATCCATGTATTGAATTATTCTTTCCCAAAGGTATATTTAGTTTAGCTAAATAAATACCGAAGACATAGAAACCCTTCCGGCAAATCTGATGGTTTCGGCATCCAAAAATTACTCGCATTTGTCATTTCGACCGAAGGCTGGAATGACGAAGCACAGCGTAGGGAATGATAAGCCGTAGCGGAGAAATCTCTTATTATCTCAACGATTCTGAAGGTTCAGTCCCTGAGAGTTGATCTCTTTTTTTTTAAAAAAATACGTTTCTCAACACGAATCAAAGATTTCTCCGCTGCGCACTTCGTACCTCAGTGCTTCGGTCGAAATGACAAAAAACCAGGAAAACAAATTATTCCTACTCCACCACAAACTTCAATTCCATGGCCTCGTCTTCATGAGTCAATCGCAGGATGTAGGTGCCCTTAGAAAGAGAACCTCTTTCGAGAAGCAAGGTTTCTGTATCAAGGCTCAAGGATTCAGAGCGCTGCAGTTTTCCGAGGATATCATAGATCTCCAATTGGATCCGTCCGCGAAGTTCTCCTACGTCCAACATGGCTGAGGTGGTCATGGGGTTGGGGAAGAGGTTGATTTTCTTACCGTCCCATTCCTCGATGGAGGTCACCATAATGAAGGTAGAGCCACTGTTATCCGAACAAGGGAAGTCGATATCCACCTGCACCGCGTAGTTACCGTTCTCCAGGGCCGTGTATTCCTGCGCGGTCGCACCTTCGATGGGTTCTTCGTCCAGGAACCACTGGTAGTGGTCGCCTTCACTGGCTGTGAGTAGCGCGCCATTATCGGTAAAACTCACGTCGAACAGCGAGCAATCGTAGATCGTGCTCCAAGTGGTGTTGGTGATGATGGGTGGGTTGTTGTCAAAATAGATGGCCGCGGTATTGTTCAGCTCGGTGAGCAAAGGTAGCCCGGCTTCAGGACGGATGGTGAAGGAGATGAGTCCATGGCTCTCCGGCTCGTTGCTGACCGAGTCGGGCAGCATGATGTTCTGGAAGTAGAACTCCACTTCACGCGTGCTAGGATCGACAGTTGTGAAAACTGAATGCGAATTGACCAAGAGTCCAAAAGTAGAAAGATCAAGATTTTGATCAAGCGTATCGCGTATGAGCAAATCGGTTGCAGGGGCATTACCGGTGTTCTGGAAACGGATAAGGTATTCCAGGATGGTATCATTGGCAATGTAGTGCGCCTCGCTGTAGCCCTCGGGGGAGACCTGTTTGTCATTGGGGTCATAGGCACAGGTGATTTCTTCTGAGAGCGAGTCTGCCCCGAA
>CALDPJ010000260.1 GCA_937911795.1 uncultured Flavobacteriales bacterium
TTCGTGATCAAAAGTGAGCAGATATATTTTCATTGGCTCCGAAACTACCCGGTCAATGGCAAGTCTTGTATTTACTCCATTTAAACGATCTAGGTCAGTAAGGAGATTTTCGGCTTTTCTGGTTTCCGGAACCTGAACCAGTAGCTGGCCGGGCAGTACATGGTTTTCCTGCTGCGCCAGGACCGGCGTCAACGAAAGAAAACTGAAGAGGATGGCGAGGTAGTTACAAATTTTCATTGGTTTCTATTTGGTTATGATTACAGATTTTCGCGAGAACGTTCGGTCATTGTCAAAAAGTACCATCTGATACATTCCGGCAGGATAGCGGCTGATATCAATGACTTCTTGTTGGGTAGTTACTGCAACAGAAAACACTTCCTGGCCCAGAAGGTTGAGCACGGCGATGTGGAAATCGCCGGAATTTACTTCTTTCGGTAGCAGAAGGTTGAATTGATTGTTCGATGGATTCGGGAAGACAGAAAAAGTGAGTGCTTTCTCCGATACAATTCCGGTTGTCGTGTCGGTGATTACAACACAATAGTCTTCTACTTCGCCAAAACCAAAATCTGTCTCACAAGGTGGAGTTGGGTCGTCGTAATTCATGGTGATGCGCATTCTGGTACCGCCCGGAGCGGCATCGGCGGGCACCTGAAATTCTCCGGTGACAGTATTATTTACAAAACCTTCTGAATCCAGGACTATTTCGTCTTCTTCGAATGCTCCGTTTTGGTTGAAGTCAATCCAGGCAAGGAAATATTCATCATAATGCATTCCGCTGTAATCCGGGGTAACACTGAGTTCATAAGTCTCACCGGGGACAAGCGTTGTACTCAGGTGGGTAAAATCCCCGTACCCGTCATCGCTTTCGGAAGCATTAAAAAGGGTATTTAAAGACACTTCGCTGATCCATTCTTCATCTGAGCTTTCACTATAGGCCTCACAATATGGCAACGATGTACAGGCGCCGCAACCGTCGGTGGTTTTCTCTGTTGAAGGGGAGTATTCTGTGGCTACATCACCGGGACAAATTGCACGTACCTGAAATTCGTAAGGTGTGCAAGGCTCCAGCCCGGTTATGGTAAAACTGGTGTCTTCAATATCGGTGATGTTCTGCCAGGTAATCGTTCCCGTTTGCCGGTAACGCAAATCGTAAGACTCTGCAATCAAAACAGAATTCCACGCAAATGAAAGCGATTCTTCTGTAAAATTTGTATTTGAAATTACTGACGGCGCTTCACAACACCCGTCGGTGGTCCAGAAAAATGAGGCGGTGAATTCACTGTCCTCTTCGTCGCAAATCGCCTGCACCTGAAATTCATATTCTGTGCACAATTCAAGATCTGAAAGTACTAAGCTTTCTTCGTTGAGATCGGAAACTACGGTCCAGTCGGGGCTTCCAGCAATTCTGTAGCGAAGATTAAATACTTCCGATTCTTCGAATGAATTCCAGGTGAGCGTGTAGGATGGATGATTCTGGTTTACACTCAGGTTGTACGGGGCAAAGCATCCGCCGGTAGCGCAATCTGCCATCAATAAATCGAGACTGTTTTTAAGGTTGAGCCGTCCGCCCGTAACTGTGATTCCTTCCAGACTTTCATTGGGATCTACACCTTCTAAAATATACTGGCGTGCAAGCAGAGCTGCGGCTTCCGGATCTGATTTTGCCAACGCAATAAACGATGGGCAGGGGGCAGAATACAATAAAGCAATCGCTCCGGTGACGTGTGGAGTCGCTCCTGAAGTGCCACCAAAACCACCGTATCCCTGACCTGATGCAGTGGTATAGGCATTGGCTCCGTGTGCTCCAAGGTCTATGGATTCTGCTCCGTAACCCGCAAACTGTACCTTGTTGTCGGTGTTATCGCAATTGGTTACTGAGATCATAAAATCGCTCGGGCAAGCGGTAGGTAAATCGCCCACTACATCTACATTTTGGTTTCCGTTGATGGTCGCTCCGCAACTCAGAATACCATGTTCTCCCATGATGTCATAAAACCCGCACCACAGCGGAGCATTGTCGGGATTTCCAAAATCCTGTCCCCAGCTGGCATTGGTGGCCACAACAAAAGCGCCTTCCTGACCATTGCTTTCGTTGTACATCTGCCGCATCGTGAGTGCGTATGAATAGGCGGCAATTACAGCAGCTTCATTGGTGTTGAAGTTGTTTTTAATAACCATCACCTTCACGTCCCAGTTCACGCCGGTAACTCCGATTCCATTGTTTCCTTTTGCTCCTATAATCCCTGCTACCGGTGTTCCGTGATTTCCGCCCGCGATATTATCGTTGTTGGAAACGGTACTCCAGCCATTAAAGTCATCGATGTAGCCGTTGTTGTCGTCATCAATTCCGTTTCCGGGCGTTTCGCCGGTATTGGTCCAACGGTTGTCACCGAAATCCGGGTGGCTCATATCGAAGCCATCATCCAGAACTGCAGCAACAATCTCATCACCGTGGGGTGTTAATCCTCCCGTGGTGATTTCCCATGCTTCGTCGGCATCAATATCGGCATCTACCACACCACCATTTGATCCATCGTTAACATATTGCCATTGCTGATTAAACAATGCATCATTGGGTACGGCGCGATGTGTTACAACGTGATTGTGTTGCGCAACCTGCACCATCGGATGAGCCTGTAAAGTGCGCAACATCAGTGCTTCGTTGATTGATTCCTCATCAAATTCCATCAACCAGATATTCATGTACGGCGAAACCTGACTGACCACCTTTAATTGCGTAGCAGTGCCTTCGATGCTTTTCAACGATCGCTCCAGATCGCGTCCGGTTTTGTCTTCGGAGAGGCTTAGTAAAATTTGTCCCGGAACATATTCTGCAGATTGGCTGTAGATTGATCCGGAAATGCTGAGCAGGAGGAAAGAGAGTAAAAGTATTCTCAAAGTGTATGGGTTTTAGTATTGAACAAAATTAATTATTACCCGCACTTTACCACCAGAAGCCGCGGTACAGTTGATGTTAATATCACCCGAATATCGGAATCTTGATGCAGGATCAGTCGTGGAAATACACCCGCTTCACACGGCGTGAAATTCCACTGATGACTTCGTAAAGAATCGTATTCATTTTGTCTGCCAGCTCCTGCAGCGGAATATCGTTTCCGAAGATCTCTGCTTCGTCTCCTTCTTTGCACGGAATTTCCGACACATCTACCATACACATGTCCATGCAGATGTTGCCTACTGTTTTTGCCCGATGTCCGTTAATTACCACTGCGCCCACACCATTTCCGAGCGCTCGGCTGAAGCCATCGGCATAGCCTACCGGAAGTGTTGCAATTCGGCTGGCTTTTTTGATAAGCCCCGCACGCTGATAACCCACGGTATCCTCTTCACTGAGATGTTTGATCTGGGAAATCACAGTTTTAAGCCTGCTGCTGGGCATGAGCTGAGTATTCAGTACTTCGTTTTCGGAATATCCGTACAAACCAATTCCCAATCGTACCATTTCGAACTGACTCTCCGGAAACCGCATAATTCCGGAGGTGTTGAGTATGTGCCGTGGAAAAGAGTATCCTAGTGATTTCTGCAACGTGAGCGACATTTGAGCGAAACTGGCAATCTGTTTTTTCGTGAATCGGTCGTGATCGGGATTGTCGGCTGCAGCAAGATGAGAAAATGCAGTGCCGATACGAACCACAGGATTTGCTTTCAGGCACTCTATCAACGCCGGGATTTCCGATGGCTCGAAACCCAGGCGGTGCATTCCGGTATCGAGTTTCAGGTGAATGGGCTGCGGTTCATCGCGCATCATGGTTTTGCACGCTGCAATAAAAGCTTTCAGTGAACGCATGTTGTAAATTTCAGGCTCGAGCTTGTAACGCAGCAACGTGTCATAACTCGGAATCTCCGGATTCATCACCATCACCGGAAGTTTTACGCCCGATTTTCTGAGTTCTACCCCTTCGTCGGTGTAGGCAACGGCCAAATAACTCACCTTGTTGTATTCCAGTAAATGCGCGAGCTCGTAACTTCCCATTCCATAAGAGAAAGCCTTTACCATGGCCATGATGGAAGTTTGAGGAGAGAGTTTTGACCGGAAAAAGTTGAGGTTGTGTACGAGCGCCCCGAGGTTAATTTCAAGCACTGTTTCGTGAGACTTATACTCCAGCATCCTGGATATCCGTTCGAACCGGAATGGGCGTGCACCTTTGATGAGCACCAGCTCTCGTTCGAAATCCTCGGGTTTGAAATTTTCAAGAAACGAAGCAGTATCGTGAAAAAAACTGGCTTCGATATCAAACACCGATGCGTGTTCGCTGATTTCCGTTCCAATTCCGATCAGGCGGTCAATTTTTTTGTGTCGGCACATTTTTGCCACTCGACTGTATAATTCAGCAGAAGGCTTTCCGCTTTGAAGTATATCAG
>CALDPJ010000261.1 GCA_937911795.1 uncultured Flavobacteriales bacterium
CGCATACAGTTCTTCAATCGAAGCCTTGGTACCAAAACTATTGATCCGTTCGGCGAGCTTCTGCGTATCGACTTTCTGTGGCCGATAAAGGCCCGACCAGTATTTCGCTTTAAGCACCTTTTTCACCCTTTGGTCGATTTCTTCCCGGCTGATCCTTCCCTGATCCACCGCTTCCATAATCAAGCTCTTGGACTTCGGTACATCCTGGGCATACAACAAAATGTCATTCCCTGCTAATAGTGCCAATAGGTCCACCTCGCCAGGCTTATGTAAATTGCTGACGCCTTTCATGTTCAATGCATCGGTGAATATCAGACCGTTGAAATTCATTTCCTCCCTGAGCAAATCGGTAACCACACTTTTGGACAAGGTCGTAGGCAGGTTCGGCTTGCTGCCCAGGCTAGGCACATGCAGGTGGGCCACCATCACGCTCATCAGTCCTTCATCTATCAGTTGCCGGTAAGGGTATAGATCGATATCGACAATTTGCTGGCGGGAATTGTTAATAACCGGAGTCGCATAGTGGGAATCCACATTGGTATCTCCATGACCGGGAAAGTGTTTTGCGTTGGCCAGTACATTTACCGCTTGCATTCCTTCCATATACGCTGCGGCTTTGCGGGCTACATTTTCGCGTTGCTCGCCAAAAGAACGGCTGTTGATAACCGGGTTGATGGCGTTGTTGTTTACATCGGCTACCGGTGCAAAGTTGATGTGCATGCCCATGCGTCTGAAATGGTGGCCGATTTCACGACCCATTTCAAAAATAAGGCTGTCGTTGCGAATGGCTCCAAGTGTCATCTGACGCGGAAAAGCCAGCGTAGAGTCCAGCCGCATGGAGAGGCCCCATTCTGCATCCATACCGATCATCATCGGCACTTTCGCGTTGGTTTGCAGCAAATTCGTCATTCGGGCCTGCCGAACCGGACCACCCTGGAAGAATATCAACCCACCGATCTGGTGATCGCGGATCAGCTTCTCCAGTTCTTTGAAATGTTCCTCACCGCGGTTGGAATACGCGGCTACCATAAACAATTGACCGATGCGTTCGTCGAGGGTTAACGACTCAAAAGTTCGGTCTACCCATTCCTTGTTTTCCTTTAGAAAGTCCGGCTTGGACCGGATGTACTTCGCCTTCTCAACCCCTATTCCTCCGGTGGCACAAAGCCATACTGAAAAAATAATGGTTACAATTCCTTGCTTCATAGATTTCGTAATGAATTTCGAAAATACTCGTTCTGTTCCTTCACACTTCTTCCTCTCTCAATTGTTATTCACAGTTCCATCTGAATCATCAAACTGTATCCGACCGGTATTTCCCACCACTTTTCTGCAACATCTGCTTCGCTGAATCTTTCCTGCCGAAATTCCTGTCGTGGAGAATAACGTAAAATTTATCTTCTTCATATCATTTAATACAACCTGAGTTTGTTGACTCGTTTGTGCCTCGATCATGATACGGAGGTAAATCGCTACAGTTTCGGTAATTGAGAAAAATTATGGTGGGCACTATTTCCTGACGTCCTACGATGCCCACTCAACAACTTTCACACCATTCCAATGCTTGGGATTCAATCAGAAAATGTATCCTGAAATTTGTAAAATAAAACCGATGCAGCACTGGTTCACCATTTCGAACATTACGACGAGCCAACCTTTTCCGGCGCGGGAATAACTTTGCTTTCGTGGTTTTTCGGGTAACCCGCAAAAGACTTGTACTTTTGTATGGATGAAAGCACCCCGTATACCTTCTTTTTTTAAACACGCGCGCAATCAGCCACGGCGCTTCAATTATGAGCCTCGTTTGTACAACGAGCAGCGGGAGAGAATTGAAAAGCGTAAAAATGAAATTGAAGCGGAACTGAAATATGCAGAAAAGTTGAAAAACGATCCCGACGCGATGCGTAAGGAATCCGAACACAACCGCTATATTCGGTTTCAAAGAAGCAGGCAGACGCGTCAATCCAACCTCAGGCTGATCATTATCCTGATCGCACTTTTGATCGGAACCTACCTGATGCTTCAGCGATTAGACATTCTCTCACATAAAGAAGGAACCATTTTTTGAAAGCAATAGCAATGAGTGATATCATCAAACTTTTACCTGATTCGGTAGCGAATCAGATTGCCGCCGGAGAGGTCATTCAGCGTCCGGCCTCGGCAGTAAAAGAATTGATAGAAAATGCGGTAGACGCCGGTGCTACCAAAATTCAGTTGGCTGTAAAAGATGCCGGCCGAACTTTAATACAGGTCATTGACAACGGCTGTGGCATGTCAGAAACCGATTGCCGCATGAGCTTCGAACGGCATGCTACTTCAAAACTCTCCTCGGCCAAAGAATTATTTTCGCTCACCACCAAAGGTTTTCGCGGCGAAGCACTGGCCTCCATCGCAGCAGTCAGTCATGTGGAAATGAAAACCCGGCAGCAAGACCACGAACTGGGTTGTAAAATCCTGATCGAAGGATCGGAAATAAAAGAGCAGAAACCCTTTGCCTGTCCGGAAGGAACCTCGCTGGCCATTCGCAATTTATTTTTCAATGTTCCCGCCCGCCGCAATTTCCTGAAGTCAGATCCGGTTGAACTGCGGCACATCATCGAAGAATTTCACCGCATTGCACTGGCGCACCCTGGTGTTGCTTTTCTTATGCAGCACAACGACAACATGCTCTTCGATCTTCCGGCATCCAAGCTGCGACAGCGTATTGTAAATATTTTCGGTGATAAATTCAATGAACGACTGGTACCGCTCGAAGAAGCTACACCGGTTTTATCGGTCAAAGGATTTATCGGCAAACCCGAATTTTCACGCAAAACCCGCGGAGAACAATTCTTCTTTGTGAACAATAGGTTCATTAAAAGCCCATACCTGAATCACGCGGTAATTGGTGCTTACAAAGAATTGATCAACCTCAACGCCCACCCGGCTTATTTCGTGTACATGGAGATTGACCCGTCGGAAATCGACATCAACATCCATCCTACCAAAACCGAAATAAAATTCCGCGACGAAAAGTTGGTGTATGCCGTGTTAAACTCTTCGGTGAAGCGCGCCCTGGGCCGTTTTAACCTCACACCATCGCTCGATTTCGAAAGAGAAACGAGTTTTGATTTTCCCGACCGTCCGCAAAACGAAATTGTGGCTCCGTCGATTAAAATTAATCCGGAGTACAATCCGTTTCACACCCAGAGCGGATCTCGCGGTAGCGGAACATCAAGTGGACAAAGCAGCGCCCTCAATCAATTGCGCGATCTTTACCATCAAAGCGGTGAAATTGCCTCCCGCATTTCTCCCGACACACCGGATGAAAAACAGGAAATGCAGATTTTTTCCAATTCTTCTGATGAAGAAAGTGATCGCAAAACCACCTGTTTTCAGTTGCACCAGAAATACATCGTTGCCAGCATCCGTTCGGGAGTGGTATTGATCCATCAGCAGCGCGCCCACGAAAGAGTGCTGTATGAACATTACATTGCGGCAATGGCGCACAATTCCTCCGCTACCCAACAGGAATTGTTTCCTCAGACCTTGCGGTTTACAGGCGGAGACGGAGAACTGCTCCGGTCCATTCTGCCCGAAGTGCGCAAACTGGGTTTCGATATCGAAGAAATGGGGCAACAAGGGTTTGTGGTAAACGGAATTCCGGTAGAATCCGACCAAACCGATCCAAAAGAATTGCTCGAATCACTGCTGGAACAATACAAGCTGCACGAAGGAAAAAAAGAGATCAGAATCAGCGACCGGCTGGCGCGATCGATGGCTTCAACACTGGCCATTAAACCCGGTCAGAAAATGCAACAAACAGAAATGCAGGATCTCGTAGACCGGTTGTTTGGCTGCGAAGTGGCGGCATATTCACCCTCGGGTAAAGCCACAATTGTTAGCTTTACATTAGATGAAATTGACAAAAAATTTGACCAATAGATGAACTTTTTCCAGGGAGGAGGCGGTGGCTTCCTGGCTTCGATGCCACCAGTTGTAAAGAACCTTCTGATTCTAAACGGGCTTGGATTTCTGCTGGCCCTGTCTTTGGGCTCTGATCAATTTGGGTTTATCCTCAATCGTACGCTGGGTGTATACTACATTGGCTCGCCACGGTTTGAGCCCTACCAGATCATTTCGTACATGTTTATGCATGGAAATTTCATGCATATTTTTTTCAATATGTTCGCCCTGTGGATGTTTGGCACAAGCATCGAAAGGGCCATCGGCTCCCAGCGATTTCTGATCTATTACCTGGTGACGGGAATCGGAGCGTTGGCACTGCACGAAGCTGTTTTGCATTTTGAATACCTGCAACTTACAGCCGAACTTTCTGCTGCAGAAATCAATGCTGTTAAAGCAAACGGACAGCAGTTTCTTGAAACGGGGCGGAATTTCGTTGACCCGGCACAAGCCCAATTAAATTATCTACTGAATGTACCCACCGTCGGCGCTTCGGGTGCTGTGTTTGGCATTCTGCTCGCGTTTGGTATGCTGTTTCCGAATGTAGAATTGATCATGATATTTCTGCCCATTCCCATCAAAGCGAAGTATTTCGTGATTTTTTACGGGGTAGCAGAACTGTTTTCCGCGGTAGCCAATCGTCCGGGCGACAACGTTGCACATTTTGCGCATCTCGGAGGGATGCTGTTCGGATGGATCTTATTGCGCTACTGGAAGAAAAAGGACATCAACCGCTTTCTCTGATGGGCGTAATGGATGACATACAACGCGTTTACCGCGAGAGCAATGTGGTTGGAAAATTCATACTGATCAACATTGCCGTTTTTTTGGTTGTCAATATTTTTCTGCTGATTGAAGCGCTGACCCAAACCCAAATTTTCAACGTCGTATACTGGTTGGCGGCACCCTCTGAAATCGGTGCACTCCTACGGAAACCCTGGACCATTATCACCTACATGTTTCTGCACGAAGGCTTTTGGCACTTACTGTGGAACATGGTTATCCTGTATTTTGGCGGACGAATTTTTTATGATCTTCTCGGAACCCGCCGATTTGTAAACACTTATTTTATAGGAGGCTTGTTTGGCCTGTTTCTGTTCGTGCTGTTTTACAACATTTTCCCGGCCTTCGAAGGCCAGATCGGCGTACCTATTCTGGGGGCATCCGCTTCAATTATGGCCGTTTTTGTTGGAATCGCCACGTATACTCCAAATTACACCGTTTTTCTTCCGCTGATCGGTGGAGTAAAGCTGAAATACATCGCCATATTTTATGTGGTCCTGGATTTAATCAGCATTCGATCGGGTGTGAATTCCGGGGGGCATATCGCACACCTCGGCGGTGCTTTGTGGGGATTTATGTGGGCGCGGCAACTTAAAAACGGCACGGACATCAGCGCCTGGTTTGACTATCTGGTCGCGATTTTAAAATCGCTGGTTCCGACGAAAAGCAAAATGAAGGTTGTTCACAAGCAACCGGCCGGTTCTTCAAAATCCCGCACAAGAGAGAACAAGGATGAAGCAGCTATCATCGATCAGATTCTTGATAAAATTTCGAAATCGGGCTACGACAGCCTGACGGAAAAAGAAAAGGAGATTCTTTTTAAAGCCAGCAAAAAATAGCGTGAAAAAGTTGCGCAAATTTTTCAAGGTTCTCTTCATCATTCTCACCAGCACAACAGCGCTATGCCTGGTGCTTTCGTACGCTGCCACGGCAGTCAGTCCCGCAAAACTACCGCAACTCGCCTTTTTCGGACTGGCCTACCCGGTGCTGCTCGGTCTCAACCTGTTGTTTTTCCTTTTCTGGATTGTCATCTGGTCGAGGTGGGTGTACCTGCCGCTTGCCATTCTGTTGATCGGTATTCCAGTCCACTCGCGATTTTTTCAATTCACCGTAACGCCCGGCCCCGATGCGGAGGATCAACAAACATTGCGCATCATGTCGTACAACGTCGAGCTTTTTGGCTGGTATCACTGGAAAACAAACATTCAACGCCGAAACAAGCTGTTCGATCAACTCGCGCTTCACCCGTCGGATATTTATTGTTTCCAGGAGTTTTTCTACACCAATATTCCCGGTCGGTTCGACACGCGTGATACACTCACAACATTACTGGAAGCTCCGCATTTTCACGATTACTACACACACGAAATGCACGATGTTCAGTTCTATGGAATTGCTACTTTTTCAAAACATCCGATCATCAACCGGGGAGTGATTGAATTTCCGAACGACAAAAACAACATCTGCATTTTTAGCGATATTCTGGTCGAAGACGAAATTTTCCGGGTGTACAACGGGCATTTGTGTTCGATCCGCTTTTCGGGCGAAGAACACGATTATGCCAGCGAGCTGAAATCCGATCCGGGGGTTTGGCAAAAGTCAAAGATCATGCAGATGTACAACCGGTTAAAGACGGCTTTTGTCAAGCGGGCGTGGCAGGCAGAATTGGTGCGCGAACACATGGAGCAATCTCCCTATCCGATCATTTTCTGCGGAGATTTTAATGATCCTCCTGTGTCCTACACCTACTCGGTTTTCAACGGCTTTCTTCGCGACACGTTTCGCAGCCGCGGTAACGGAACCTCGAACACTTACGTCGGGAATTTCCCTTCCTTCCGGATTGATTACATTTTCACCAGTCCTGAGTTTGAACACGCGCGTTACATGGTTTTGCCCGAGGAGCTGAGTGATCACAAAGCCGTCTGGAGCGAAATCTATTATTGATTTTTCTGAACGTACCGAAGATCGAGCAGGTTCATGGCGTTGCTCCGGAGACCTTCAACATCGTGGCGTACAAAACGCACAACCACATCATAATACAATGGCACGATGGGCGCGTGTGCCATCACGAGGCTATCCATTTTCTGGTACAGCGGAATGCGATCTTCCAGATTGCTCATCGTCATGCTCTCTTCATACCATTGGTCAAAAAGCGGATGACTGAAATGCGTGTAATTCGGGCCATCGGGAGAGAAATTCTTGCTGTAGAAAACCGAAAGGAAATTCTCCGAATCGGCATAATCTGCCAGCCACGATTTGCGGAAAAATTCGAGCTGAGAATGCGCGGTGTATTCTCCGTGGCTACTGGCGGGCAAGACATCTACTTTAAGGGTGATCCCAATATCGGCAACCTGACTTTGAACGAACTCGCACAAATCGGCATAATCTGCGGTGGTTGATAGCGTGATAACACCAATTTCACTACCGTTTCGGTACCCGGCTTCTTTGAGCAGTTGCAATGCTTTATCCACATCACGCTGATAACCTACGACTTTCTGTTTGTCAAAACCGGGCATCCCGTAAGGAACGAAACCACTTGTTGCCGGTTCATAAATGTTATTTCGCAGGTACTGAACCATCAAATTCCGGTCAATAGCGTAATTGATGGCCTGCCTGACCTTCCTGTGCCGTAACGGACTTTTCTGAACCGATTCGAGTGTGGTGTCAATCAAAAATCCGAGATAATCGGTTTTTAAAAAAGGCTGTTTCTGAAGGTAGAGGTCTTTTCGGTATGCCGGATTGAGATCTCCGAAAGCATCGAGCAGCTCATCTTTATAACTCGTATGCAGACCCGACATCATATCGAAATTTCCTTTCAATAAATCGAGAAATACGGTACCCGGATCTTTTACAAACGACACGGCAACTCCGTCTATGTATGGTAACTGACGACCTTCTTCATCCTTTTCGAAATATTCATCGTTGCGCGTCATCACCAACTTGGTGTCTTCAATCCACGCCTGAAACTTAAAAGGACCGGTGCCCACGGGATTTGAACGAAAATCGGTGCCATATTTTTCAACCGCTTCCTTCGGCACCACAGAGCAATATTTCATACTGAGAATCCCGAGAAACGGTGGAAACGGTGATTTCAAAAATAATTTCAGCGTAGAATCGTTCACGGCCACCACGCCTCCGTTCCGATCCGTATCCAACGGATTCAATACCCATGAACCAGGAGCTGCCAGCGTGGCACTCTGCAAACGATGAAATGAAAAGACGAAATCATCGGCGATTACCTTTCGGCCCTTGCCATCCGGAAATGCCGCGTGATCATGAAAATAGACATCATCCCGCAGAGTAAAAGTGTATTCCAGACCATCCGAAGAGATCTCCCAGCTTTTGGCGATGGAAGGCTGAACCTGCATCGCGCTGTCGAGATCAACGAGGCTGTTGAACATCTGGTGAACGCCCCAGATATTTTCCAGGCTTCGTGAAAAGGCCGGGTCGAGAGAAGTAATTCCGGCAGCCTCGTTGTACCTGAAAATGACTTTTTCCCTATTCCCGGCCGAATCTCCGCAGCCTGTTATCATCGTGATGCTAATTAACAGAAATAAGAGTGCGTTGAAAACAACGGGCGGTTTCAGTTCAGACATCACCGAACTGATTTAGCGCAGAATGAATGGTTTCGATAATTACATAATTTTCATGTCCTTCCCGCTGCATCAGATACTCGCGGATGGGCTCCAGCGCCTGCTCCAGTTCGGCTGGCTCCATGGTGCCTTCCATGTGCTCAATGATGGTGAGCACTTCAAAAGCCTCCTGATACGTTCCGTTTACCGCTATTTCACAGAGCTTCACGAGATGTTCTACCGGCCATTGACCGGTATTCCAGAATGCCGCGAGAATTGTGGCGCGGATGGGCTCATATTTTGGATTGTCCAATGCTTCCATGAGTTCTTTCATGGCCTGGCTGTCTTTCAACTGAAACAGGACATCTTCTACTCCTGCATTGACTTCTTCAGAGCCATGCAGCATCAGTTCCAGCAATGGATGGATGACCCGGTGATCGCCGATTTCGAACAATGATTTGAGGGCTTCCAGCACGACTGCATCGTCGGATGAAAACAGATTCTTCAGTGCTTTGTTATACGCTGCCTCTTTGGCTTTATCGCTGGCTTTCATAATCTCGGTCCAAAAATGTCACTTCCGATTCGAACCATCGTACTACCTTCTTCGATGGCTATTTTATAGTCTCCGCTCATTCCCATGCTCACTTCACAAAATTCGGGTTTATCGGCAAAGAAATCGTTTTTAAGTTCCTGAAAAATTGATTTCAACCTTCTGAACTCATTCCGCACCTGATTTTCATCGTCGGTAAAAGTGGCCATGCCCATAACTCCGCAGAGCCGAATATTCTTCAGCGATTCAAATTCTTTGCTTTTCAAAAATTCCGGAGGAACATCGGTAAATCCATACTTGGCACTTTCTGCCGCAATATGGAATTGGATCAGACAATTGATCACCCGTTTCTCTCGGGCTGCTCTTTTGTTAATCTCCTGAAGTAATTTAAACGAATCGACCGAATGGATGCAGGATATAAAAGGTGCAATGTATTTGACTTTATTGGTTTGGAGGTGACCTATAAAATGCCACTCGATATCATCGGGTAGCACAGGATGCTTTTCGGTGAGCTCAGGCACCCGGTTTTCACCAAAAACACGTTGGCCAGTCTGATAGGCCTCTGATATCTCTGCTACACTTCGGGTTTTTGAAACGGCAACCAATTTAACTTCCGGAGCGATTTCAGAACGAATTTGCTTCAGATTCTCAACAATCATTGCGGTAATTTTTCCAGCACACCGTTTTTCAAAATAGGAATAACCTGGGTCTGGTTCGGAGTCAAACAGTATTTAATATCCTCGTTCAGATTCAGTCTTTTCAATCGTCGTCGGTGCGACGAATGCTTTAAAAAAGACCAGTAATTGTCGCGGGCGGATTGGTAGAGAAACATGGCAGCAATGGTCGAATCCTCGTCGGATTTAAATTTGTTGGTGGCCAGCAGACTTTCGGTAAGAGCTCCGGCACAAACGGTATCCTCGAGGTTGAATTTATCCTTCCAGCCCGAGCAAAGCAATAACACATTGTCGTCCTGTTCGATCAACCAATCAGCAAGCGCATCGAGATTGAGAAAAGAGCCAGCCACCACTTTATGGGTTTTACTGGCAATGTTGATGGCCCGGGTACCGTTGGTGGTGGTAAGCACGAGTGTTTTTCCTTTGTACTTATCATCCATGTAGCTAAACGGAGAGTTACCGAATTCAAATCCCTCCACGATTTCGCCGTTTCGTTCGGCGCCCACGTGGTAGCCCTGGCGTTTGTATTCGAATGCTTCTTCGAGCGTAGAAACCGGAATAATTTTCTCTACTCCGTGATGTAGTGCAGTACAAATAGCAGAAGTTGCCCTGAGTACGTCAATAGCAACCACAATACTAAAGTCCCATTGATACAGATCGAATTGTTTGGGAGAAGGACAAACTTCAACGCGTTTTTTATTTGGAAATTCGTCGTTCATCAACCTTTGTAAAATGGAGTTTTCACAACCCGCGCGTTCAAAAACTTATTGCGGACGGCAATTTTAATTTCGGTTCCTTCGGAGGCGAGTTCGGCGGGAACATATCCCATTCCGATGGCATGTTTGAGTGAAGGGCTCATGGTGCCGCTGGTAACGCGACCCACAATATTCTCTGAAGCATCGGCGATCGGATAATCTTTTCTGGGAATTCCCCGGTCGATCATTTCAAATCCGACCAGTTTGTTTTTCACGCCTTCCTGCTTCTGCTTCAACAACGCGTCAGAATTAACAAAATCTTTTGTGAATTTGGTGATCCAACCCATTCCCGCTTCCAGGGGTGAGGTTGTATCGTCTATATCGTTTCCGTACAAACAAAATCCCATTTCGAGACGCAAGGTATCGCGGGCTGCAAGTCCGGCAGGCTGTATTCCATAGGTTTCACCGGCTTTCATTACCGCATCCCAGATGGCTTGTGCATCCTTGTTCGGCATGTACAGCTCAAACCCTCCGGCGCCGGTGTATCCGGTGGCAGAAATTAAAACATCTTCTACTCCGGCAAATGTGGCCCGTTGAAAAGTATAGTATCCCATTTCCGAAAGATTTACTTCTGTGAGCGATTGCAGTGCTTCGGCAGCTTTTGGCCCCTGCACAGCAAGCAATGAGATATCTGCAGATACATTTTCCAGTTCTGCCCCGGTATCATTATGACTACTGATCCAGTCCCAGTCTTTCTCAATATTCGAAGCATTTACCACCAGTAAATACTCTTCGGCACCGATGCGGTATACCAGTAAATCGTCTACGATTCCACCCTCCTGATTCGGCAAACAGGCGTATTGAATTTTTCCTTCAATTAGTTTGGAAGCATCGTTCGAGCAAACTTTTTGAATCAGAGCCAGCGCTCCGGCACCGCGAACATAAAATTCGCCCATGTGCGAAACGTCAAATACGCCGAGCTTTTCCCTGACACAGATATGTTCTTCGTTGACTCCGGCATATTGTACGGGCATATTGTATCCGGCAAACGGCACCATTTTAGCTCCCAATGCAACGTGCACTTCGTGGAGGGCTGTATTCTTCATATAAAATGATTTTTAGTGCTCAATTCATAGGTTCGAATCAAGCGTAAATTGCTTCAGTTAACTGCTGGCAAAGGTAGTATAAATGACGATTTATGACAGGTGCGATAAAGGTGGATACTTCAGGAATCTACCTCGGTACTGATCCGAAACTGCATCTGGAGAAAATACAGACCTGCAGATATTTTATGAAACGCAAACAATATCCGATCCCGGGATTTCAATGCTATGGTAATAATTCCCAGTCCAGCACCGCCTTTATCAGAAATAACACCATTGGTCATGGTCTCCATGTACCTTTGTTTCAGTTCTTTCATGCTGAGCGAGTTTATTTCATCAATACGGTTCTCCAGAATGAGCCGCGCGTTTTCATCGGCCAGGTTGGTAACACTGATTTCGTAGTATTTGTCGTATTTTATTACAATAACACCCGCCAGTTCTTCGCGCACAACATTTTTAATCGAGTGAAGACGGATGTTTTGAAGGCTTTCAATAAGGATACTGAAAATGCGCTTAACGATGCTGCGAGATGGCTCGTGCTCCTCGAGAATCGTCTCTACTTTGGTAGATAAAATATAAGTAAGACTTTGATTGAGTTCGCCAAAATAAGACAGAAGAATTTCTCCGTCAGATTTTTCGTACATATCATAAAGCGCAACGAACTGTTCTTTACAATCTTCTTTTATTTGATATGCACTTGGATTCATTGAGTGTTTTGCGGCAGGCTAAAAATAAAGAAAGATTTATAATACTGATTACTAAAGCATGAAATGCTTTTAAACAATACTTTCTAATCCTGACCGTCAGTTGCGCCTTTAAAATTTAGCGCAAGGTATCACCCGGTGTTTTGATTTTCTTTTATTTCTGCGACTGGCAAATTCTGTGATGAGCGAAATTTCATGAGATCCGCCTGTATTTACCGCAAGATTAGAAATAGTAATATCATATGAATAACCAACATAAATACTTTTAATCTGACAACCAAGCATTAAAGCAAGGGCATCGTGGTGTGCATAACCGGCGTCGTTTCCTTTCAGCCCCGGCAGTCCGCGATACCAGACACCGAAGGTTATCGGATCGTATTCATAATAAATACCGATGTCCAACTGATCGAAGTTGTGCTGGGCGCGATAATGAAAGGCAGTAACAAGGTATTGTTTCGGAGCATTGTATTCTTTTTTATTTACGCGTTTTCTCCACCCTCCATGCATTGAATATTTAATCGGAACCCGGCTTTCCTGCTCAATTAAACTTTGGTTGGGTCGGTTTAAATGCATAGCGCTGACACCAAACCAAATGGCATCCGAAAACAATAATAAGCCGCCACCGAAATCCGGATACATAACTTTCCGGTTGCCGAATTGTGCAAGGTCCGGATCGAGGGTGTGATGGGCATTATCCCGCAACAACTGGTCGCCAAACGTGAGCCGGTTGTAGTCAAGACTTCGTTGCGTAACAGAAACCTGCAAAGCCGGACGAAGAGAAAATTTTCGTGACAGATGTACTTCGTAAGCATATTGAGCCGCAACATTCAGAAAACTGAGCGCCCCGGTTCCGGCGCGGTCGTGGGTAACCATCACGCCGATACCACTGTTGATTCCGTTGAAATATTGATCAAATGAAGCATTTTGCGTTACAAACGCACCGGATATCGCAGGCCATTGATGCCGGTAATTGAGCGCAACTCTGCTTTGGGTGGATGTTCCGGCAAAAGCAGGATTCAGATAAGTAGGTGCCGCATAAAATTGCGTAAAATGCGGATCCTGGGCCTTGGCCAGAAAACCTGAAATTAAAAAACCAACAATTAATATGTAGCGATAACTATTCATTGGAAGATTGCTGGTTGAGCTGCTTCAGCACAAAATCGCGCTGTATGCCGGTAATTGGCTCACCCAACTCTTCCTCATACTGCAATTCAACCTCAATGGTTTCACAATCCAGACCTGAGATTTCAACAGTATAACGTTGATCGGGTTGCAACATCAGAACGTACTTTCCACTTCGGGAGTTCGACTGGTACAGCATCACTTCGCCGCTGTTCTTCTGCATGACTTTGAAATCAGCGCGGATGGGATTTTGATTTTCATCAAGTGTTTTACCGGCCACCAAAATCACCGGATTTTCACTTCCCAATTCAACCCGGTATATGTCGTGATCACCAAATCCGCCTTTACGATTGGTGGAATAATAACCGGTTTTTCCATTGGCCTCGAGCACCAGATAAATGTCATCGAAAACCGTATTTACCGGATGTCCGAGAGATTCAGGTGCGCTCCACTCCTGTTTTTGAACATCAAAGTTTGATTTAAAGATATCGTATCCTCCTATCGAATTATGGCTTGTAGATGAAAAATACAGTATTGATCCATCCGCCGTAATGAAAGGTCCGTCTTCATTTCCGGAAGTATTGATGGTCGGCCCGAGATTAATTGGATAACTCCAGTTGCCGTCGGGTAATTGAACGACGCGGTACAAGTCTTTTCCACCGTATCCACCGGGGCGATTGGATGAGAAATAGATAGTGCGCTCATCCGACGCAATGGTAGCACTGGGTTCGAAAAACCGGGAATTCACCCGATCGGTAAATTTATCAGGGTCAGACCAACCTTTCTCGGTGAGCTTGCTCAAAAAGATATCTCCGCCCTCCAGAGAACTGTTTGTGCGGTAAATCAGCAGTTGATTTCCTGAAGGAGATAAAGCTACGGTAGCATCGTGCGAAGCAGTATTCACCGGTGACCCCAAATTCTGAACTTCCTGCCAGACGCCGTTCTCTTTACGTACGACAAAAACATCTTCAAAATAATCGCCATTGGGATCGAGGTGATCAGAAATTCCTCCGGGTCGGCGGGATGTGAAATACAGTTCTGTACCGTCGGCGTTGATCAGTGGCACATAATCCGGATAGGGAGAATTCACGGCTTCACCAAGATTGGTAAGGCGATGGTTTTTTGGCTGACCATAAGCCTCTTTTGCGCGGCTGATCATTGCTATGCTATTGTTCACTTCTGGCGAAGGGATGGCATTATCACCAGATTGCTGGTACTGTTTCATGGAGAGCAATGCATCATCGAATCGTTCCTGAAAATGCAGCGCAAGACCTATATAATAAACCGACTCCAGCAAATCCTGTTCTTTGGCCCGTTCCAGAAATGGCAGTGCTGACGTTTGATGGTTGCGCATATTTAACCGGCAGATCCCGGCCCGCAGATTAGAAAGCGGATGCGCCGGATTGGCCTCGAGAATTCGATCGTAAATGACCGATGCTCCATGATAATCTTCCTGGATGTACAATAAATCCGCTTCCTGCAACATCGGAATATGGAATGTGCGCAAGCCTTGCTTCTGAGCAGAACAACCCAACAACACCACCACACCAATCATCAAAATAAATTTCCTGTTCATGAATGATTATTGAATTAACGTTACGTCACCTGCCCGCTGGATTCGTCTTCCGTCAGAAAACGTTGCATTTACCTTCCACACATATACATCCTGCTTGCATAAATTGCCTTTGTAATAGCCGTCCCACCCTCTGTTGACCTCCGTACTTTCGAAAATAAGTTCTCCCCATCGGTTGAAAATAAGCAGCTGATATTCCTCCACTCCGTATTGCAATGGAAAGAAAATATCGTTGTTGTAATTATTCTGCGACAGATCGAAATACCCACCGCCTGGACCTGTTGAGGACGGCGTAAAGGCATTCGGAAATACAATTTCGCCACCGCCTTCTGCCAGAATCGGATTTTCCAGCCTGAAAGTATCCGGACAATTGTATTGATTGTCAGCAATTAAAGACACTAAATAGCTGCCAATTTCCTGATAATGGTATTGCGGATCCTGTTCTTCAGAGGTATTTCCGTCACCAAAATCCCAGAGATACTGATCGGCATTGGAAGAAAGATTGAAAAAGTTTACCGGGTTGCCCGGGATGATCACCGTTTGCGGATTGGCCGTAAAAAATGCCACAGCCTGGGGATACACTTCGATAATGCTTTCTTTAACCTCAACGTCCGTGTCTCCCCCGGGACCTGTCACAGTCAGTGTAACAGAATAGGTGCCCGGATTAAAATAGGTATGCACCGGATGTTGAGCGGCCGAAATAGCACCGTCACCAAATTCCCAGAGATACTGCACTCCGTATTCTGATGTATTGACAAACTGCACGGTTACGGGCTGACAACCGGCTTCCTGCGCTTCGAATCCGGCCACCGGAAGCGGAACATCGATAAACACCTCCCGGGAGAATTGATCGGAACATTGGCCGTTGTCCAGCGTCAGGGTAATGGTAT
>CALDPJ010000262.1 GCA_937911795.1 uncultured Flavobacteriales bacterium
TCTTAATTTGTTCGTAGACGAGCAGGTGATTTTTTGAGATGATATTTTCGTGCTCGCTCAGGCCGCCCGAGAGGAAAGTAAGGCCATTGTTTTCGGTAAGGATTTCTACTTTTCTGATTTCCATTTCACAATTATTTTTATGCACCACCACATGGTTTTGATTGTTGTCGAACACCATTGCCGACGTGGGAATACTCAATGCTTCTGCTTCGAATTCCTTTAATGCCGTTACATCTACGATCATTCCCGGCTTTAATTTTAAATCGATATTGGGGAGCACCACCCTGGCTTTCAAAACTTTTGCTTCTGCATCCAGCACCTGTGAGATGATGGTGATATTGCCGTCAAAAACCTCATCGGGATAAGAGAGGGTTCTAATGCTGACTTGCATTCCTCTTTCGATGTTGACCACGTTGGTAGCGTACACGTTGACCAATACCCACACATCGCTTAAATCAGAAATGGTAAACAGCGGCTTTCCTTCTGCAGTAATCTGCGTGCCGGCAGAAATGGTTTTGGCCGTTACTATTCCCGACGAAGGCGACTTGATCTGGAATACTCCTTTTTCGGTACTTGCGCTGAATAACCTGAGGTTGGCATTGATCCTTTCGCGCTCTGCTTCCAGCATTTCCAGCTCACTTTGCGCTTCCATCAAATTCCGCTGAGAGGCTATACCATCATCGTACATCGATTGTATCGATTGAAGATTTTTTTCTACAACAGCTATTTGCGATGCAATTGTTCGGGATTGCGATTGCAGTTCAGACAATTCCGTGCTTCTCAATTCCGCCAGCACCTGACCTTTTTTTACTTCATCACCCAATGAAAAATAGGTGTTGGAAATAATTCCACCTACCAAACTGATAAAGTGAATTACTTTGTCGGGATTGGACTCTACTATACCAGTGAGCGGAATGCCTTCGGTGACCACTTGCTTTACAGGCCCCTCTACTTCAACCTTTGATCTGAAGTTTTCGGCCAGACAGTAACTTTTAGTTTCTTCGGTGATGTCATTCTGTCCCTCCGGGTTGCCGCAACTATTGAGAAACATTGCTCCCGTCAGGCAGCATACAAGTATCGGTGATATTATCGTTTCTTTCATTTTAATGATTATTTAATCAGATCCACTCCCACAGAATAATTGAGCTCCTCGGCTCTTTCATTGACTTCTTTTCCTGCTTCAAGAATGATTCTTTTGTTCTCCAGATAGGCATCCATAAAATCGAGGTATTCCAAAAGGCTCATGTTTCTTTCGGTGAAATTTTTCGTGTATCCCTCCAGCAGCGTATCGAGCGTATCTCCGAAACCGGGTTCAATTTCCTCCATAAAAGCAATGGCATTCAGCAGGTTTTGGTAGGAAAGCACTATTTCGTTCTCAACGCTCAACGTCATTTGCTCATACAAAACTCTGGATTGCTCTCTACCAATTTGGGCGTATTTTATATTTCCCTGATTACGGTTGAAAAATGGGAGTTCGAGTTGTATGCCAAAACCGATAAAATCGAACATGGCGTTTCCACCGCGATCATATGCAGAACTGAGCGTTAAATCAGGTACCCGTTGTGCTCTTTCATAGGTGTAGAGTTTACTGAAATAGGATTCCTCCAGTTCGGCCATTTTAAAATCCGGCCGGTGGATTTTAGCCAGCTCAATAACTTCGTTCAAAACAAGTTGTTCCGCTTGCCCGGTTTCTTTCAGATAACCTTCGTCTGTAATGATCAGATAGGTTGTAGCCGGCAATCGCATCAGTAATTTCAGCTCCATCTGCGATTCGTTGACTTCTTTGTTCAGCTCGTTGTAGTTTTTTGCCATTTCCAGTTCGAGCGCTTTCAGGCGGATGTATTCACCTTGAGGAACATTGCCATGGTTTACCTACTTGCCGTTGGTAAGCCTGTGTCAGCTGTCGAATGGAATGCAATTGATTTTGATATGTGCTTTTGCTGAATTGCAGGTATTGCAAATGGGTGAGCTGATTGCGAAATTCTACCTTCAGGTTCCGCAGCAGATCTTCGAAATACTGCTCTGACTTTTCGACCGCAACCTGTTCCAGTGCAACCAGTTTCTTGCGTTTTCCGGCGGTGCGAATAAGTTGTTCTATTCCAATTCCGAACTGCTGGTTGGGCCCAATGCTTCCGAGTGGTGGTATCACTTCGTGTCCACCGGTTTGTGCATCGGTGGCCCAAAAATT
>CALDPJ010000263.1 GCA_937911795.1 uncultured Flavobacteriales bacterium
TGCGGCATCAAAGCCATTGATCTCGTGGCTTATCCAAAAACTCTGGGCATAGATTTTATCATTTGTGACCACCACCGGCCCGGTGATAAAATCCCGGAAGCAGTAGCCGTTCTAGACCCCAAACGGGCTGATTGCTCTTATCCGTACAACGAACTTTGTGGCTGCGGAGTAGGTTTTAAGTTGCTCCAGGGGCTGAGCATAAAAGGTGCTTTTGATTTTGATGTTTGTCTGGAGTACATCGACCTTGTTGCAGTTGCAATCGGTGCTGACATCGTCCCGATCACCGGAGAAAACCGGACGTTGGCGTTTCTGGGAATGCAAAAAATCAATGAAAACCCGGGACGTGGAATTAAAGCCATTCTCGAAACGGCAGATTTTAAAGGTTCGCTTTCGGTATCGAATGTGGTGTTTGTTATTGGACCGAGAATCAACGCTGCCGGAAGAATGGACTCCGGTAACCGCGCGGTGGAACTGCTGATTTCGGAAGAGGAAGAAGCCAGTGCACTGTTGAGCGAAGTCATTAATAAACACAACCTCAACCGCCGCGAGCTCGATAAAGCCATTACCGCTCAGGCGCTGGAAATGATCGGAAGTAATCCAACACTTCAATCGGCGAAAACCTCAGTGTTGTTTCACGAGAGCTGGCACAAAGGTGTGGTGGGAATTGTTGCTTCGCGACTTACGGAATCTTATTACCGTCCGACTATTGTGCTTACGGCCGCGGATGGAATTGCAACGGGGTCGGCGCGATCGGTGAAAAATTTCGATATCTACAACGCCATTGATGCGTGCAGTGATCTGCTCAGCCAATTCGGTGGACACGCTTTTGCAGCGGGTCTTTCACTGCCCGTAGAGAATGTAGAGCGCTTCGCAGCGAAATTCGAGGAAGTGGTATGCGGATTAATTACAGAAGACCAATTGACTCCCGAGATTGAGATCGATCTGGAACTGGATCTTTCAGACATCACCGAACGCTTTTTCAATATTCTCGTGCAAATGGCGCCGTTTGGTCCCGGAAATATGAACCCCGTTTTCATCACCCGCAATTGCATTGACGCAGGCGGAACCCGCATTGTTGGCAGCGAACATATAAAACTGAACGTCTGCCAGATCGCCAATCCGCAGGTTACGGCAAATGGAATTGCATTCCGTCAATCGGCACATTACGCCGAAATTGTGGATGGAAAACCGTTTTCGATGGTTTATACCATTGAAGAAAACAAATGGAAAGGTCGCACGTCGCTTCAGCTGAATGTGAAGGACATCCGCATGGAAAATTAATTCCTATTGAACCTTATGATTTTACCCGCTTGATGCTGCAGCCCAATTGACGGGTTGAGTTTGGATCAATTTTCTCATTCTTAGAAAGATTCAGAATGGCATTTTTCAGGTAAGGTTCCGCCACTGCATCTGCATCGTTCACATTGTCGTCAATGGCGCCCTTATACACAAGCTTCATGTCTTTGTCGAACAAATAAACATGCGGTGTGGTCAACGCTCCGAAAGCATCGGCAACGACATGGTTTTCGTCAATCACATAGGGCATTGTGTAGCCTTGCTCCTGTGCCTGTTCTTTCATGCTTTCCATAGAATCAACATCTCCGCGAAAAGCCTCATTCGAATTGACCAATACCATTCCGATGTTCGCATCGCTGGCCACCTTGTGCAGCTCATTGTATCGCCCCTGCCAACCATCGCTGTCTTTCCCTGCGTTACCGACCACGAAAGGACAGGTCTTACATGAAAAAATAACGAGCAAACCGTCTTCTTTCTTCAGGTCGGATAATGAATATTGTTTACCTGAGATATCGGTCATTTTTACATCAGCCTTCGGCGCTTTGGAACCGATTTCAAGGATATCATTTTTGCCCGGGGCAAATGCAAATACGGCTGCAAAAACGGCAGCAACAGCAGCAAAAGAAAGTAACTTTTTCATGGAGTTCGGTTTAATATGGTCCTAAGGTAAGGCATTGACATGATTCACAGTATCGCTCCTGCTGTTAAAATTTCAAAACAAGACTATAAAAAAACAACACCTTCAGACAATTTCCTTACTGTGTTTCGGGCAATTGCAGCTGACCGCACAGCCGGAAACATCTTCAGGTGTTGCTGTTGGTTAATTCGATGACAATTATAATCAACCATTTCAGCCGGATCAATACGGTTAATACCTAAAACTTCCTATGCTGCTTAGCTGACTAATCCACCAGTCGGTTGTTATAGGCTATCCGAATCAGCCCCGCAATATTGTGCACGTCGAGTTTCTTCATCAGGTTGGTTCGGTGCGTGTCTACCGTCCGGTGAGAAATGAAAAGCGCTTCCCCGACTTCCCGGTTCGATTTGCCTTTGGCAATTAATGCCAACACTTCGACCTCTCGCTCGGTTAAATCTTTCAGATCCTCCTTATTTGCATGATCCGGCTGCATCAGTTTCATGGTTACTTCACCCGAAAAATGATTTTTTCCGCTGTTCACATTCCGGATGGCCAACAGCAGCTCGTCCGGATTGCAGTTCTTCAGCAGATATCCGTGTGCCCCTTCGCTGATCAGCTTCTGAATAAATCTCTTTTCATCGTGCATCGTAAGAATAATTATTCGCACCTGCGGAAACCGCTGCCGCAATTCGCGCGTGGTTTCAATTCCATCTTTCACAGGCATATCGATGTCGAGCAACACAACTTCCACCGGATTTTCCCGCATCTTGTCCAACAATTCCTTGCCGTTCTCTGCGCGGATGACCAACTCCAGATCTTCACAGCCCTCCACGATGGTTTTTAAACCGTCCAGCACCAATGGATGATCATCGGCAATCGCAACTTTGCATCTTTTCATGCTTCGAGATTTATCCGGATGGTAGCTCGTGTACCTCGGTCGTTTTCAAAATGAATGTCTCCGTTGATCGTACTTAGCCGGCTCACCATATTCTGCATTCCAATTCCACCGGAAGGTTTGCCGTTCCGATGGAAACCACGACCATTGTCTTCAATGACAGCAATCAGCTGGCCCGAATTCTTCAGCAACTGAACAGAAACTTCAGTGGCTCCTGCATGCCTGAGCACGTTATTCACCAATTCCTGCATCACACGATAAACGCTCAGCTCTAGTTCTGAGGAAAACCGGTTTTCTCCGATGCCAAAATGCTCAAAACTGTGCTTTATTCCTGCCGGAGGAAAACTTTTGTCCAGCATATCTTCAAGGGCGGGAATCAATCCATACTTACTGATGGAACGCGGCATCATGCGGTGTGATATTCTGCGGACATCGTGACAGGTTTCATCAAGAACACGGGTCAATTGTTCGGACTTTTGTTGCTGGCCATCCTGCGAAATGGAAATCTCAGAAAGCAATTTCTGCCACCCCATTTTTAGTCCACTTAACTGCTGACCTACACCATCATGCAGATCGCGGGCAATTCGTTCACGCTCTGTTTCCGTGGCCTGAATAACCGCTTTCATTCCGGCTTCCCGCTCGCGGATGATTTCGGTGGCCAAACGGGCGCGTTGCTTTTCGCGATAGCTGAAATAGAATAGTCCCGAGATGATTACAAATGCGACAAAAGCAATTCCGAGCAACCAGAACTGCGTTTGCTTCTGCTTCATCTGCAGGTCGATAACTTTGTTTTGCTCTGACAATAATGCGATGCGTGTTTCCTTCTGTTCAGTTTCATACAAGGTTTGAAGCTCGGCAAAATCCTCACGAAGCCCTTCGTTGAATGCAGAATCCTTCAGCGTCTGATAACCCGCAAAATAAAAATAGGTGCTGTCGGCATTGCCGGTTTTCCGGAATAGGCCGGCGAGTTGTTTGTGGGCATTGAGCTGTTCGGTAAGCACTCCGGCGCGTCTGGCTTTTTGCAATGCATTGTGATAATGATTCAGCGCCAAATCATGTTGACCAAGATTGCTAAAGGCGATCCCCAGTGAAGCGTGGGTGGAAGAGAGCATTTTTTCATCGCCCATTTTCGCGCGGATCTGCAAGGCACGCTGCAACAGGTCTACTGCCTTCTTAGGCTGATCGTTCAAATAGCAGGTTCCGAGATTGTGTAAATTGGTGGAGAGCCCTTCAGGATCGTCGAGTGCTTCAAAAATTTCGATGGCCTTGCTGTACTCGGTTGACGCTGCCGCAGTGTCTTCGAGAGCAAGCCGAACATTTCCGATATTGGCGTACGACGAAGCGATTCCGTACCGGTCGCCGAGCTTTTCGCGCGTCTTCAGCGCATTCTCGTGCATCTCCAACGAACGTTCCGGATCACCCATATTCAGGTGTAAAACGGCTATGTTGTTCTGGCAAACGGCCACGTATTGTTCTATCCCCAGTGCCTGAAAAATGCGCAGGGCAGAGAGTTGATGATCAATGGCCAAACTAAAAGCGCCGCGTTTCTGATGGATTACACCCATTTTGCTGTGCAGGGCTCCCATTCCAACCGAATCATTCAGCTCTTCGCGAATCGTTAGTGATTTGTTGTAATTACTCAGAGCATCGTTGTAGCGGTTCAGATCTGCGAGTATGATACCCTGATCGTTGAGCGCCTGAGCAATGGCCTTTGGGTGCTGAATTTTTTCGGCGACTTCCAACGCCAACGTACTGTAGTGCAAAGCGCTGTCGCTATTTTCAAGCCGGTACCCGAAACTGATATCACAGAGCACAAATACTTTCTGGCTATCGGGAAGTTGCGGCAACAGAAGTTTAAGGCTATCGGTGTTGATTCCACCAAAAGCCGGAAAACCCACATAAATGGCTACAGAAAAAAATAAGACCTTCTGTAAATAGCGCTGCAACTGCCTGAGTAATTGAGGCTGAAAGTTAGCAAACTATTCTTTTTTAGAAAATGATTATTAACCGGCGATAAAATCAGCGTCAGAATATTGCTCCACGACGTGCTGCAGCAGTTGAATTATGGCAGTCGAGTCATCCAGATTGACGAGCTCGGCCCGAACCTGTTTAAAATGCTGTATCCCCTTAAAATAATTGGCGTAATGCCGGCGCATTTCCAGTACACCCAGGCGCTCTCCTTTCCACTGAACCGAGCTGAGCAGATGTTCGCTCGCAGCATCCACGCGTTCCTGAAGGGTGGGAATGGACAGCAGTTCGCCGGTTTGATAATAATGTTTTACCTCGCGGAAAATCCATGGGTAGCCAATACTCGCCCTGCCGATCATAATTCCATCCACTCCATAGCGATTTTTGTACTCAACCGCTTTTTGGGGTGAGTCAATATCGCCATTGCCAAATACCGGAATATGCATGCGTGGATTGTTGCGCACTTCGGCAATCAGACTCCAGTCGGCTTCGCCTTTGTACATCTGGGCGCGCGTGCGTCCATGAATAGAGATGGCCTGAACGCCAACATCCTGCAATCTTTCTGCAACTTCAACAATGCGCTTCGAATTGTCATCCCAGCCAAGGCGGGTTTTCACGGTTACGGGAAGATGAGTCGCCTTCACCACGGCTTCGGTGAGTCGCACCATTTTCGGAATATCCTGTAGAATACCGGATCCTGCTCCTTTACAAACCACTTTCTTTACCGGACAACCGTAATTGATGTCGATGATGTCGGGTTTGGTAGCGGTGATGATTCTGGTGGATTCGATCATCGGATCCATTTCGGCTCCAAAAATCTGGATTCCCACCGGGCGTTCCTGCTCGTAAATGTCTAGTTTCTGAGTACTTTTGGCCGCGTTTCGGATCAATCCCTCGGTCGAAATAAATTCGGTAAACATCAGATCGGCGCCTTGTTTTTTGCACAGGGCGCGAAAGGGCGGATCGCTGACATCCTCCATCGGAGCCAACAACAAAGGAAATTCTCCGAGATCGATATTTGCTATCTTCGCCATTTATTAACCAGTTGCGAGCTTCGATGAATAAGCGTGCAAAATTACGAATTCTAAAGGCGGCATGAGGACTCCCCTGCTCAGAACATTCGATCCGGTGATTCACCTCATCGTGCTGTTTCTCATAGCCTTTACATCCGTCACGCTTTTACTGCTTCTCGGAAACAGCCTGGTGCAGGTTATCTGGGGCATAGACGTGGTATCGAATCTGGAGGTTCTTTCGGATTTTTCACGACCGGAAGTTATTCACGCCAACAAACTGTTGTTGTTTCTACAACACATCGGTCTCTTTATTCTACCTCCACTCGTTTTCGCGCAATTGGTATCACCGGGGGTTGGTCAATATTTATATCTGGTGAAACCGGTGAAGACGATCCACTGGTTGTGGGCCATCCTGGCCATGGTACTGGCGATGCTACCGATTAATTTACTGGTGGAATGGAACGCCGGGCTACAGTTACCGGAAGCGCTGCGGTGGCTGGAGGAAATTATCCGGTCCGCAGAACAACAAGCGGAGTTACTGACAGAAGCTCTGCTCAAAGATGTTTCGCCATTGGCGCTGGCTGTTAATCTGACGTTAATTGCCGTAGTTCCTGCTATTGGAGAAGAATTAATGTTTCGGGGAGCCATCCAGCGAATACTAAGTCAATGGACGCGCAACCATCACCTCGGTATCTGGATCAGTGCTTTTCTGTTCAGCGCAATTCATTTTCAGTTTTATGGCTTCCTGCCCCGAATGGCACTCGGAGCGTTATTTGGCTATATGTTCGTATGGAGCGGCTCCATCTGGCTGCCCATTCTTGCCCACTTCATCAACAATGCAACGGCCATCACCATTCATTATCTGATTGCCACGGAAGTTGTTTCCCCGGAAATAGATACCGTAGGTGCAGGATCCGGCGGGGTCTATTATTCGTTGTTTTCAGCCGCCTTGCTTTTCGGTTTGTTTACAATCTGGAAACGAAGTTCGGCATGGCCGGTAATAAAACCGGAGTATCTTCAGAAATAAAAAAAGGCGCCCCCGATCCGGAAGCGCCTTAGTGTTTTATTGAGCGGCGATGAATTACCGTCTTTGTCTTTCGCTGGTAGAGTAGTTAATTTTCAAGGCCATTGCTTCGCGCAGTTCCTGTTTTACATCCGTTACAATACCCATTTTAGTGTCTTTATCGACTTTCATGGAGGTAGTGATCAGCGGGCGTTCAGCCTCCTGGCGGGCAAGACGATTGTCTTCTATCCACAACGCGATATCTTCGACTTCGGCAAAAGCGTCATCGAGCTGGATACGGGGTAAGGTTCCCATTCTCTCATCGATCGGTGGTCCTATGTTGATGTAATCAACAAGCGCTTTTTTCTCGAGTTTCTGAATCTCAGAAGCCGCCGGCGGATCAACTTCTACTTTCAAATCCTGCTCCCGCATCACAGTGGTTACCATGAAGAAGAACAGCAGCATAAATACAATATCCGGAAGCGAGGCCGTAGATATCGCCGGATTACCTTTGCTTTGCTTTTTCCTGAACTTTGACATGATTACTGATTGATGTTTTTAGGTTCAGCTTCAGAAATACGTTGCGGATATACTTGCCGGATAGCGATGATTCGCTCTTTGTCATCTTTCAAAGGATTGAGCTGATCGTACGGCACACCAAAACGTTCCAGCGATAATTCATCCCGCAACTGATTAACTGCGCTCTGGAGTTCGTTCTGCACCTGAATATACATATCATACGAGGTACCGTTATCGTTTTGCAATGAAATCAGAGCAGATGAGGGAAGTGCCTTGAATTCTCCGAGCAGATCAATTGCCATCAGGTTCTCTTCCCATTTATCGAGCGAACTTTTGGCGTTCTCGTTGCCGGGATCTGCTGCCAATGCTGCCTTGGCTATTCTGATGTTCTCCAGACATTCATCACGTCGCACCCAGTTTCTCTCCGGCAAATCAGGGTCATTGTATTCGTTCGAAAACACTCCTGAATTGGTAAGGAAAGTTATGGCTCCGTCTTTCAGGTTCTCGATGCGCATCGGCTCGCCCTCCACCGTCACGAACTGGTTGAGTACGCCCGGC
>CALDPJ010000264.1 GCA_937911795.1 uncultured Flavobacteriales bacterium
ATAGTGTTCCTTCTACCACAATGAGTCTTCCTTTTTTCAAGGTTTCAATCACCTCGGAAGGATATGCCTCTTTGCGCGCAAGAATGGAAAGAATACAATACTCCAGCACGCCTTTGCGCATTTGTGCTTTGGTATTTTCGATGTTCATGTTTAGAGTACTTTAAAAAGTAGTTTAACTGAGAAAGTGATTGCTTCACTCACTGTATTTTCTGGTAGAGTAATAGAATTAATTCGTGATTCTATAAGATTCTTAAGTGTTCTATTCTCGGTTTCAACGCGAATCACCCGCACGTTTCCATCTGGTTGAACCATCATCTCTACAATAGCATCTTCCATAAAGGAAGCATTCCGAAGTTCTTCGGGTAATACAAATCCGTTCGAAAACTTTTGGAGCAAATCCTGTTTGGGGTCAGAAGGCGTTTGCCCGAAGGTTGTAGAACTTAAAATTAAGGTCAGAATAATTAACAGAGTTTTCATTGTTGGTTGGGTTTAGTTTTCAGATTTATTTAATCATATAGTAATGGACATTGCAAAGATATGTACAAAAAAAGGTAATATGCAATGCATGGTACTAAAAATTTACATAATTGTTTAGCCTGATGATGTATGTCATTGTTTTCTAATAAATTAAAAAGTTGTGAAAGCTTTTTTGCGCTGCAGGAAACAGAAAAATTCCATGCGCCTTTCCATCATTTAGGACGCCGACATGTTTCGAAAAGTTACTTCTTGATGATTTTTTCTGAAACAATTATGCCGTTCGGATTCTTTATCTGAAGAATGTACGTGCCTGGTTTGAGATGGGCTACATCAAAAGTCAACAGATTCTCACCACTCTTAATCCTGTCAGAGTACAAGGTGGAGATGAATTTACCTGAAATATCATACAAGCCGATGGTTGCCAATGTAGATTCAGGCATATGCAGGTTTACCGAAACAAATTCCGAAGTAGGGTTGGGATAGGAGTAGGCATTCATTTCCGGCTGCTTCGCGATTTCGCTTGTACTTACGAATGAGCCATTGGTGGTGAGTTCAGCGAGCCAGGTGCCGTTGCGTTGATCATCCGTTCCAAAAGATCCCGCTATCCATACATTGCCGGGTAAGCTGTACAAAGGTTGTGAACCGGAGTAGTCTCCCCACCTTTCATAAGTTCCATTCAGAACATCCACATAATCATCTCCTTCTTTCAGTACTACGCGCGGGCTGTAATTGCCGGAATTTTTATCAAACAAAATACATGAAGTGCCGGCAAAATGTGTGGGGCCTGTGTGGACAAATGATATCAATGTCTTTTCGTCTACACTGTTGTCTCCTATGTGTGAGATGTTTGGATATCCGATGTCAAGATCCTCGCCCGGAAAGGAAATGATATTGCCGCTGACTTCCGGAGATTCATAGAGATTGGTAATCGTGCCATGGTAAACGCCGGACACTCCGGTTAGCGTGTCCAGACAATTTTGTACAAATTGAATGGAGTTTTCAAAAAGCACGGCCCCGAGTACGCGCGAGTCGTTGGTGTCGAAGGTGTGCCCTTCTGCCTGTCGTGCCTCGGGAGACAGAAAATAAGTATCAGACGAAGCGTGCGCATTGATAACGAGTTCTGCTTCTCCACTGGAGAGCGAATTCGTAACTTCGAGTAAAAAAATGGTGTCGTTGGTGAGGTCGAAATTCCTGTTAGACAGAAAAAAGTGATGGTTGTTTTCAAAGCACATTGCGCCATCAACCGGGTTCAGGTTTCGGATTAATCCTCCATTGTATGTAATATCCGTCCACAGATTGAGTGATAATTCTTCGTCGCCATTAAAACCCGAGTCCTTATTGACCTGCCAGATCATACTTCCGTCAAATCCGGTTTGCCAAGGTTCTCCGGGTATAATCATATTTCCGGTAATGAAAAAGTCTTCTGCATTCAGGGCAATGGATGGGTAATCCGTCCACCGGTTGTTGCTCAACGGATTTCCCGGAATCTGGTACACGTTCCATTCACCCATAGGATCAGAGGTCTGTCCAAAAGCAACAATGATTTTAGATATGGTTGGGGAATTTCCGTAGAGAAAAACCACGATGAATCGATCCAGTATGGGATCATAGGTAATTTTAGGATCATATTTGGAATGCCATCCGCTTAACACTGAACCCACAAATTGATTCAGGGATCCACTATAAAGGAGGGAATCGTTATTTACGTCGAACATCCAGATAGAGGAATTAATAGCGCTCAAAAGGATTCCATCGTTGGATATGGCCATCGTGTTGTCCATCGGAACCCCGGATTGATAGGTGTTGCCCTCAAACATTTTTCCGGTGGACGGAGCTTCGATGCTTTCGCGAGAACCTGAATCCTCGCCTTCACCACGGGTTTTTACCGGATACCTTTCGCGTTGTATTAATTTTTGTTCCCGCAGAAACGACCGGTATTCTTTCCCACCAGGAGCCGGCATTTCAAGATTGAGCACTTTAGTCTTCCAGATATCTGAGTTTTGCTTTTCACTGAGGTTAATTTTTCCGGCCAGCGGAATAGTGAACGTATGTTTATTGGACCTAGTTTCCTGCCCGAATGTGGTGATCCCGATAAGTAAAAAGGCAACAGAAATTAACTGTTTCATAAGTGAAAACGATTTGTGATGAGCTTCTCGAGGTCGAGTTTTCCTTCTTCAGCTAGCTTTATCACGGCTGGCATCGCGGTGGATACGGTTGCTCCGTAGGAACCGAGAATCTGAATTTTTCGACGCACAACATGGGCTATGGGAGTATCCAAAATATGATCTGGAGGGGCGATGCCAGTCAGGACGACGCGTCCCCCGTCGTCAGCGAGCGACACAGCTTGTTTGACTGTTGTTTGCGTACCTAATGCTTCAAAAACT
>CALDPJ010000265.1 GCA_937911795.1 uncultured Flavobacteriales bacterium
CAGCGCAAACGGGTTCAACTGGCCAAAGTACTGATCGAGGAACCCGATTTTTTGTTGCTCGATGAGCCGACGAATCACCTGGACCTGGTGATGATCGAGTGGCTGGAACAGTACCTGAAAACCGTTCCGTGTACGTTGCTGATGGTAACGCACGACCGCTATTTTCTGGACAATGTGTGTGATGAAGTGTTGGAACTGGCAAATTCAAACATCTACAAATACAAGGGCAATTTTACCTATTACCTCGAGCAGAAAGCCCTGCGCGAAGAACTGCAATCGGTGAACATGGAAAAGGCCCAGAGTTTTCTGAAAAAGGAACTCGAATGGATCCGGAAGCAGCCTCGCGCCCGCGGCACCAAATCGAAGGCACGGACAGAAGCATTTCATACACTGAAAGCTGAAACCGGAAGGGTTCAAACCGATGATGAACTTGAGCTGGAGGTGAATTTCAACCGTCTCGGCACCAAGATTATTGAATTTCATAAAGTTTCGAAGGCGTATGGCGACAAAGTGCTGATCAATAAGTTCGAGTACGCGGTAAAGCGTGGAGAAAAGATTGGCTTCGTCGGGCCCAACGGAAGCGGGAAAACGACACTGTTGAAACTCATTTCGGGAGAAGAGGAACCGGATTCCGGAAAAATTGTGATTGGCGAAACCGTCGAAATGGGTTACTATCGCCAAAGCAGTTTTGAGTTTTCTGACACGCAGCGCGTAATCGAAGCCATTACCGAAGTTGCTGAAGTCATTCCGTTGAAAGGCGGAAGAAAAATGAGCGCTTCTAATTTGCTGGAACGATTTCAGTTCAACAAAAAGATGCACTATCAGCTCATCGAAAAACTGAGCGGTGGTGAGAAAAAAAGGCTGGCGCTTTGTCGAGTTTTGATGCGCAACCCAAACGTGCTGCTGCTCGATGAGCCCACCAACGATCTTGACATATATACACTCAGCGCGCTGGAAGATTATCTTGTTCAGTTTCAGGGCTGCGTAATCGTCATCAGCCACGACCGGTACTTTATCGACAAAGTGGTGGATCATCTCTATGTTTTCGAAGGCCAGGGAAAACTGAAAGATTTTCCGGGGAATTACAGCAGGTATATCGACTGGAGAAATCAACAGGAACAGGAACGAAAAGCCGCGGCAAAACCAGCGCCTAAAACTACTCCCAAAACGGAGGCCGCCAAAAGTGAGAAAACCAAACTCAGCTACAAGGAAAAGCTGGAGTACGAAAAACTGGAAAAGGATATCGAAGAACTGGAAAGCCGTCGAAAAACGCTGGAGGCGGCGCTTCTGCAGATTACCGACCACGAAGAACTGATGAAAACATCGGAAGAAATCGGTCAGGTAATCAGCGAAATCGACCGCAAAACCGAGCGTTGGATTGAATTGTCTGAATTGGTGTAGTTGCTGAAATTTAAAGCGAAAAGACTGATGTATGTCAGTTACTATCGGTTTTTTTACCACCTTTAACACCCATGGAAACTCCGGTATTTATCATTGGTCTGGGGCTGCTGATTTTCGGCGCCCATTTTTTCAACCGAATTTTCAGCTACACGAAGATCCCGAACGCATTGTTGTTCATCATTTTCGGAATCATCATTGGCCCGATTCTGAAGTTGGTGATTCCCGAAGATTTCGGGAAAATGGGCGCGGTTTTTTCGGCGGTTACCCTGATTTTATTGTTGTACGAAAGCGGAACCAACCTCAGTGTTGCAGCCTCCAAAAAAGCATTGGGGCCTTCTCTGCTGTTCACTTTATTCAACTTTGTTGTCAGCGCCGTAATAGCCACATCGGTCGCCTATATTTTTTACAGCGACCTTGAATTCATCAGCTCCCTGTTTTTCGGGGTGATCGTAGCCGGAACTTCTTCGGCGATTGTCATTCCGATGTTGCAGCAGATTAAAGCCGACGAAGGCACGACTACCTACCTGATCCTTGAATCTGCGCTGAGCGATGTTTTTTGTCTGGTGATCGGACTGGCGCTTTTCGACTCACTGGCTGCCGGAACACTGGATGCCGGAACGATTGGAATCAGCATCGCCAAGGCTTTTTTCCTGGCTACATTGATTGGGTTATTGTTCGGGTACCTGTGGTCGATTGTGTTGAATCTGATCCGCGATTTGCAAAACCACATCCTCATCAACCTGGGAATGCTGTTTATCATTTATGGTCTCAGCGAATATTTCGATCTGAATGGTGGAATCGCAGCGCTAGCCTTTGGCTTTGCACTGGGGAACAGCTACTTGATGTCCAATAAATTTCTCGGGGATCGATGGAAACCAAAACCACTTTTGCGCGAGGAAAAAATCCTGTTCTCGGAACTGGTTTTTGTACTGGCGACCTTCTTTTTCGTTTACGTCGGTATCAACATCGTTTTTGCATACCCTTCTATTTATATCGCGTCGCTGTTGATTGTGGTGCTCATTCTGATCATTCGTCCGTGGAGTGTCAAGTTTTCCATCTACTCCAAACACAGTCTGAAGGATGTAGGAATTATGAGCGTGATGGCTCCGAAGGGAATTGTACCGGCAATTCTGGCGGCACTACCGCTGCAACTTGGTCTGGAACGGGGCGATGATTTCCTGGTTCTCCAGGGTTCAATCATTCAAAACCTCACATTTTCAATAATTCTGCTGAGTATTATAATTTGTTCGGGACTCGTAATATATGTCTCCAGCCGGAAAAACGGTATGTGGTATATGAGGAAGTTTTTTGCTTCTAAGTTACTGATCAATGAAGACAGCATGGCCGACGAAGACGAACATCTTCACCACCTGATAGATGATGAGGACGAAACGGAGAATGAGCTGCCTGAGAAATAATTTCCTGAGACCGGATACCGGATTTTCGATGCTGATTGAGTAAATTGGCTGAAAAGCATTTCCAAATGTCCACATCCAAAATTATTGTTCCCACCGATTTCACCGATCCTGCCAACAATGCATTGCGGCAGGCTGCGTCGCTGGCAAAATCAACTTCCAGCTCGCTTACACTGGTTCATATTTCAGACGACGACCACCCAAATGAGGGCGAAAACAGGGCCCGGGAGTTGTGCGAAAGCATGCGCAACGAATTCAGGGTTGAAATCGATTACATATTGGAACCCGGTGATTTGTTTGAGGATATTGGTCGCCTGGCGCAGAAGCACGAAGCGCGCTATGTGGTGATGGGCACCAGCGGAATCCGTGGAATCGTTCAACACCTGTTTGGGGCTCGGGTTTTAAAAGTACTCAAAAGCCTGACGGTTCCGGCTATTGTGGTACAGGATGACACTCCGGTGAAGGAGGAGTTCAAAAAAATCCTGCTTCCGGTGGATGACATCGAACCATTTGAGGAGAAACTGAACAGCATCATTCCCCTGGCGCAGCGCTTTCAGTCGAAGGTGATGATTTATGCAATCAATCACCCGATGAAGGATCAGGACAAGGTGAAGGCCCACATTAAATTATCGCGACAAATGCTCAGCGATGCAGGTGTGAATTTTGCCGAAATGGAAGAATCACCGAATGTTTTTTCAGCGGGAATTGCCAAACAAACGCTGAACTACGCCGCAAACTGGGGCGCCGATCTCATTGCCATTTCGCTGGCAGATACCGATAACAAAGGCAACCTCAACCAGGCCGATTGCGAGCGAATATTAAACAACGAGCAACACATTGCCGTGATCTGCACTCCCGAAAAACTCGACCGGAACCGGCTGTTTGATTAACTCCGTCAGGCGTCGGCCAGTCCGAACTGCTTTTCGGCCATTTCGCAAATTTGTCCTCCGATGGCCAATGATGCCGTAGCTGCCGGTGATGGAGCATTCAGCACATGAATACTCCGGTGACCGTATTCAATCCGGAAATCATCTTTGGTATCGCCGTCGGCTTTGAGCAACATGGCGCGCACTCCCGAACGACCGGGTTTCAGGTCATCCATTTCCAATGATGGAATCAGGCGCTGAAGTGTTGTCAGAAATAGTTTTTTAGAAAAAGCTCTGCGGTATTCGTTGATTCCAAAGCTGATGTTGCCGAGGAACAAACGCCACGTGCCCGAATAACTCAGTGCGTCGATGGTGTCGTTCAGGTTGAAATCCAGTTTTTTGTAACCTTCTCTTTTGAATGCAAAAACGGCATTTGGCCCGCATTCAATTCCGCCTAAAGCCATGCGTGTAAAATGCACTCCCAAAAAAGGAAACTCAGGATTTGGAAGCGGGTAGATTAAATCATTCACTAAATATTCAGCTTCCTCGGTGAGTTCGTAATAATCTCCGCGGAAACCGACCACTTTTTCAGAAATCATGACTTTGTCTTTTTTGGCCATGCGATCTGCCTGGAGACCGGCGCAGAAAATGGTGTATTTTGCTTGATAACGATCTTTGTTCGTGTGCAACACGGAATGGTCGCTGCGTTTTTCGATGTAGAGGACTTCCTCGCCCATCCGGATTTCACTTTCGGAATTCGTCGTGGTTACCAATTCGGCCATTTTTTCGGTGGCTGCACGAAAATCTATGATACCGGTTTGTGGGACCCACAATCCGGCGATACCGTGGCATTCGGGTTCTATCTCACGGATTTGTTCTGACGTGATTTTCTCTACGCCGGTGAGACCGTTCGCAATCCCGTTTTGCAGGATTTTGTCCATGTGCGGCAACTCATTTTCGTGCGTAGCGACCACCACTTTTCCGCAAACGTCGTGGGCGATGTTATGCTCCTTCGCAAACTCCACGAGCTCCACGCGGCCCTTCATGCAATTTTTTGCCTTCAGCGAACCCGGTGCGTAATACAACCCGGAGTGAATCACCCCTGAATTGTGCCCGGTTTGGTGATCGGCGAGGCGCTCTTCCTTTTCGAGCAATACAAGTTTAAGTTTTGGAAAGCGCTGTTGAATTTTATAGGCGGTAGCTGCGCCTACAATTCCTCCTCCGACGATGGCGATGTCATACATACATATCCGGTTTGAGGGCGCAAAGTTAGCATTCATGTGGCTTGTTGCTATTGCTCTGTTGTTCTCGTTTTTCATTTCGGGAATATATCAGCGGATATAAACACCGCGCAACCTCTTGATATTTTCGCGTTTAATAAACACACCAATCAAAAGGAATAGGTCTCCACGTCAATAAGAGCCGTTCCTTATTTATATTTTTTTTGAACCAACCATAAACAAATCACATGAAAAATTTATTGATTCTTCCGCTGATTTTTGTACTCTCATTACCTGCTGCTGCACAATGGGTAACCATTCCTGATGCCAATTTTGCTGCTGCCCTCAATAACATAATTCCTGAGTGCATGGATGGGAACCAAATCGACACCTCTTGCCCGGGAGTAACCAATCTTACTACTTTGAATGTAAGCAACTACGGAATTTCCAGTGTTGTGGGAATAGAATACTTTACCAATATCATAACTCTGAATTGCAATTACAATAACCTTACATTTTTACCTCAATTACCATATTCTCTACTTTACCTTCTTTGCGAACACAATCAACTCACATACCTCCCTTCTTTACCGGGTTCTCTACAAGAATTGAGATTTGGATATAATCAAATATCCTCGCTTACTTCTCTTCCTCCAAATTTGAATTTTCTTAATTGCAACAACAACCCAATTAATACATTGCCTGAATTGCCATCATCCATTACGCATTTGAACTGCAGTTACAATTCTCTCGATGCTCTACCTACACTTCTGGGGTCACTCTTCGCTTTTATTTGCAGAGGAAATCAGATCAGCACGATGCCCGAACTTCCAACATTCTTATCTCAATTCGTTTGTGCTCAGAATGATTTGACATCTCTCCCGGAACTACCTGAGTCATTGGAAATTCTGGAGTGTGACAACAACCAGATTACGTGCTTTCCGATGTTCCCGACGGGTTTGAATACATTGGATATCTCGGACAATCCTTTTGCTTGCTTGCCGAATTATATAGATGCAATGGATGCCAATTTATTGACCTTTCCACTATGCACTTCGGATCTTGTGGATAATCCATATGGCTGCAGTGGTTTCGAAGGAGTTCGGGGCAGTGTTTATCACGATGCAGATGCAAATTGTGAGCCGGGTGATCTGGAGACGGGATTGGTAAATATCCCCGTGAATCTACTGGATGGTGAAGGCAATCTATATGGATCGGCATTTTCATTTAGCAATTCGAATTACAATATTGCAGCGGTTGCCGGCGACTACACGGCTCAACTGAATCTAGGAAATCATCCTTTTCAATCTACGTGTGAAGACCCTGGAGACCAGCAGGACATTGCTCTAACGGATTTATTACCAGTTGTCGACAATATAGATTTTGGAGTAGAGTGTCTTCCTGGATTTGATATTGGCGTGAACGCTGTTTCACCGGTTGGTTGGGTGTTTCCCGGTCAGGAATACAGCCTACACATCTTGGCCGGCGACATCTCCAATTGGTATGGACTGCAGTGCGTGGAAGAAGTGAGCGGGTCTGTTTCTGTTATCATTGAAGGACCGGTAACTTATGTCGGACCGGCCGACGGATCATTTACTCCTACAGTGTCCGGTGATATTCAGCTTACCTATGTTATTGATGATTTTGGAAATGTAGATTTCGAAGAATCATTTCGAATCATTCTAGAAACGAATACTTCAGCACAAGCCGAAGATTTAATCTGCGTGGATGTAATCGTGAATCCTATTGAGGATGATACCAACCCTGAAAATAACATCTACACATAT
>CALDPJ010000266.1 GCA_937911795.1 uncultured Flavobacteriales bacterium
ACAAAAAAGCCCTCTCCTCCAACCAACGCGACGAATTACTCGCAACCCTGAAAACCCGCTTTGAAAAAAACAAGGACCGGCACAAAGAATTGGATTGGGAAAAAATCGAAAGCAAATTGAAATCGGCTCCGGCAAAGCTGTGGTCGTTGAACGAAATGGAAGAATCCGGCGGCGAACCGGATGTGGTGGGCTACGATAAAAAAGCAGACGAATATACTTTTTACGATTGTTCGCCCGAAAGTCCCAAAGGTCGCAGAAGCGTTTGTTACGATAACGAAGCGCTCGAATCGAGGAAAACCCACAAACCGAAGAACAGCGCGCTCGGAATGGCTGCGGAAATGGGCGTTGAAATGTTAACCGAAGACCAATACCGCGAATTGCAGCAACTCGGTGAATTTGATACCAAGACCTCGAGCTGGCTCAAAACTCCATCAAATATCCGCAAACTCGGCGGGGCCATTTTTGGCGATTTCCGTTTCGGAACGGTTTTTATTTATCACAACGGTGCAGAATCTTATTATGGTGCCAGAGGTTTTCGTGGATGTTTGAAAGTTTAATTCCTGTTCGGTTTACGACTTCTAAAACATAGGTCAGTCATGAACAAGTCACACCCAAACGACTGTGTATAATTTAAGGGTTACTTTTGGAGGTCAATTCTTAAAAACAGAAAAATGAAAATCAAAATAGCAGTTGCGACGGCGATGATCGCAATGGTAGCGTGCAATCCAGCAGAAAAGAAAGAACCGGCGACCTCCACTACTCCGTCTGAGAAAGGAACGGAAACCAAGCCGGACCTCGTGCAACTCGGAATGAAAGAAAGTTCCGACCCGCATGGATTGATGGTTGGAGACCGCGTTCCGGCGATTACCTATACCACTGCTTCGGACGATGAAATGAAGCTGGAAGATCTGTACCGCGATCAACCACTGGTTGTGATATTTTATCGCGGATATTGGTGCCCGGCCTGCAGCAAGCACTTATCTGAGTTTGCTGAAAGAGCCGTAGAAATTGAGGATGCCGGAGCAAAAATTGTCGCCATTACGCCCGAAAGCTACGGAAACGTGGATACTACCATTGCCCGCACCGGTATTGAATTCACCGTCATTTCTGATGTGGACGGCACCATCATGAAAGCCTTTGATGTACAGTTTGATGTGACCGAAGATTATCAATCAAAGGTCGAAGAGAACTACGGAACCTCCCTCACAGAAAACAGCGCAACTCAGGACGCGGTCCTCCCCGTCCCCGCTACCTTTATTATTGACACGACCGGTGTGGTTGTTTACCGGCAGTTCAACCCCGATTACAAAAAACGTGCTTCGATGGATGAAATTTTGAGCAATTTGCCGGAGTGATTACCGTAAAGTAGTCGTGCTAATTGATTGCTCCACACTACTTCAGGTTCAAGATATTTGTAAATTCGCGACAACCATAAAAACCAATCTCTAATGTCCAGGCTAAATATTTTAAAAGACGAATTAAAAACACTGAATTATCCGGAATCCATGAAGGCGATAAATTGTACGCTCACTGGTCTCGGATTTTTCCCTGGTGGTAGCGGTAATTATAAAAATGAGGATTGCATTTCCACGAAAGAAGTGATGGTTCTCGGGCAGGATTTTGGAACTGCTGAATATGTTGACAATCTACCCAATGGCGAAGATGAAAAAAGCAGTGCAACCTGGAGGAACTTGTTAAAGTTTCTCAGCGATTGTGAAATAAAACCCGAGAATTGTTTCTACACCAACGCGATCATGGGTGTTCGCAAGAGCATGATCATTAACGGCAAAGAAACCGCAAAGATGACCGGGAAATCACCGGCTTTCAAAGACAAGAATTTCATAGAACAGTGCCAAAAGTTGTTTCTCAAACAACTCGAGCTCCAAAAGCCAAAAGTGGTGTTCGTTTTGGGTAAAGAAACCGCTCACTTCCTCTCTCCTCTTTCATCCGATCTTGTTCAATGGGAAAGACTGGGATCATTTAGCGATATTGACAGCAGAGGAATCCATACCATCCGCGCAAAATTCGACAATGGCATTCAAACTACTTTCGTCCTGCTCACCCACCCGTCCTTCCGTCCCGCCAATGTACGCCGCCGACGCTTTCAAAATCTGGAAGGAAATGTGGCGGAACTGGCGATTGTGAAAATGGCCTTAACTCATCAAGCCGTAAATTAGAACTTGTGGATATTCAACGCCAAAGTGTACGGGTGAATTTTGATGCCGAAATACTGACAAAAATTGATTTTACTTTTTGGGCAACTTGCGTTTTTCAAGCCACAATACAAAGGCCATCGTATCTACCGCATAATCACTCATGCGGATACAACATGCGGTAATCTACAAACTCTTCTTCCAGGTGAATCGCTTCTTTGGCATCGAGCTTATTCAATTCATATCGAATACTGTCATCTTTTCCTGTCGCAGAACTTTGGATACTGAGCAATTTTGCAAAAGCCACTAACTCTTTCAGTGCCTTTCGGGGTAAAAGACTGGAATAACGCAAGAGATCTTTTTCCAATGAAGTATCCATAAACCAATTATTTACCTCAAATTTAATCAATTTTAGGATAATTATTTATAGGTCCTCCTTACCCACCCTTCTTTTCGAAATTCAAATGTAACGCGAAGAAAGTTTAGAATCCATGCTGGTAATGATGCTGAAAAAGCAATGGTTTTGGCCGCTATGAAACATTAACAGATTTCCATTGCCTCATATTTGCGACTATTTACCTGCTACTGTTATTTTTCTTGATTTCTGTAATTTATGATTCGGTTACCATTTACTTTCTTCTTAATGCTTCTGTTTGTCCACGGATTCGGGCAGAGCGACCGGAAGAGGAACTGATTTCGATGAAAATTTTATAACAATTGACTTATCACTGGGTTTTATCGGTCAGGACGACCGTAGCTACAGACGTCGATTACTGGGGGTGAGTGATTAAAATGACAGGAACTGTAAACCGCGATGGAAATTAGTTCTCCCGTAACTTCTCTACTCTACCGAAATCTTATACAATCGGGTGGATGGTTCATGATACAGGTAAGCAGAGCTGCCATCGTTGCTGAATACCGACACTTTGGTAGAAACAGGTAGCTGGCT
>CALDPJ010000267.1 GCA_937911795.1 uncultured Flavobacteriales bacterium
ACAAAGTCTTCCAACGCAAAATCGGTTTGGTTGCAAGCGTACAGGATGTTGTTCGGATTGTTCTGAACACCGGCAAACGGCATTTGCTGAACATTGATCAGGAAGTTGGCGGAAGCCTGTGGCTCTGCCGTACCCGATGCATTGTGCACACGAATGGTGTAGGTTCCGGCAGCAAGATTCTCCAGCAACTCGGTTTCTGAGCTTCCTGCACCCGCGTTATTGAAACATGCAAGGGTTGTTCCTGCACATGCATCCATCACCTGAACGACAACATCGGCACCGGCGAAAGGATTTACCGTAACACCAACGTGGTTTTCAGCAGCCAATGTGAAGCTGTAGAATACATCTCCACCGTTAGCACTTCCTGTGCAAGCCACACCACCATTGTTGGTAGCACCGTATAGGGTTCCCAGCGCGTTGCTCACAGAAGGGAATGTAGCAACCGACAGGTTTTGTGCGTCTGCACAGTCGTTATTAGCCGGGAAAGGTGTACAATCCACAGCAAGTTGATAAGCCCCCGAATTGGAAGAAAATCCTGTTACATAAATGTAATAGGTCTCATCGGAAGAACCTGTCCATTGAACAGAAGATACGTTACCACCGCCACAAATACCAGCACCACTACTGTCATCATCGTTTCCAACAACACAAACCAGGCTGCCACATGCGCCGCTAAATACTCCGATTTTGGTATCGAAAGAGCTACCACAAAGTGCGGCAGACATCATTCCATCAATTCCATCAATCACATACCATACACCGGGCCCCACAGTCAATGATGTACCGCATAAACCAGGAGCATCACCGTTTGTAGCATTAGAAGTAGTACCCGCGGCTACATCACCACAGTTAATGGAAATTGCATCTGCACATAGATCATTGGCTGGTGGCGGCGGAGGTGTTCCAATGCACAGGTCAAAAGTGGCATTCGTCGAACCCGAACCATAAGAATACACCTGAACCAGGTAGGTTTCACCAACAGTAAGACCAGAAGCGGTGCTACTGTTGTCATCGCTGCAAACCATATTTACCATTGCACCGCAGCTTCCGCTGTATACAGCGTGGTACATATCAGTATATGGTGATACATTCAGAATTTCTATTTCATGCACAGCAGATGCTGCTGTAAAAGAGAACCAAACATCGTTGTTCGGCGTTCCGCCACATTCACTTCCTTCCTGTGATCCTGTTGCACCCAAAAGGGTTCCGGCAGTTACTTCACCACAATTAAGGTTCGTATTTACTGTGAGTGCTATCGCACCAGCACATTCATCGTTTGCCGGAGGATAGATGCAGGAGCCATCGTCAATTATAGCGCACGGATTGTAATTGCTTGCAGACGGGTCTGTACAACCTTCTACTACAACATTGCGAACCTCGATTCCGAAACTTCCCTGAGCACTGTTATACCCGTCTACTTGAACATAATAGACTTCACCAGGAGTGTACTCATCACATTGCAAAGTGATCATGGAATAAAGTGAATTTCCTCCATCTTCATCACAGGCAAGAACATTTCCTCCACAGGCATCCAACAACTGAATTTGGGTATCACCCAACGTTCCGGTTGATGTTTCAATTTCCAAATTACCAATAGCTGGAGCTACAAATGAAAACCATACGTCATTTTGCACTGCATCACCAAAATAGGCACAGCTCATACCCGGGCCATCAACGGTGGCGCCAATATTACTCCCGGAAATCACACCTCCATCAACAGTAAGTGCAATGGCATCTACACATTCGTCATTGGCCGGTGGATAGATGCAAGACCCATCGTCTTCGGTAGCGCTCGGGTCATAGTTCGTCGCTGATGGATCTGTACATCCTGGAATATTGGCAACGCCGCAATACACATCCCAATCTAACTCAGAAAAATTTCCCCATCCATTTTCACAAGAATTACCAGAATCAGAAGTAATAACCACGAGTAATGATCCACTGGTAGATTGAACGGTCACGCCGCTGTGATCACCACTATTATTGTATAAAATTGGAGCACCGGTGTTGTTACCGTCATAAATGGTCAGAAAATCCCATCCGCTTTCCGTAGTCCCGCTGTTGATCACCAAAATTGGCATATCTCCGGAGCTTGTACCTTCATACAGGAACTGGTCGTTGGCACTGTTTCCGTAACAGTAGGTGAAGTTCTGTGCAGGATCGGCGCATGTAGGAGTAATACATGTTCCGTCATCTACCGTTGCAGAAGGATCATAGTTTATTGCCAGCGGATCTGTACAACCCGGTACAGCAACTGCTCCACAATATACATCCCAGTCGAGCTCAGTTTGACCAAATGGTGCACAACTATTTGATAAATCACTATCAATCACCATCAACAGAGAACCGCTGGTAGATTGGGCAACTACTCCGCTGTGATCACCTCCGGATTGGTAAAGAATGGGTGCACTGGTGTCGTTTCCATCATAAATGGTAACATCGTCACAGCAACTCTCGGTAGTTCCACTATTGATGTAAATAATCGGCATATCACCAGGGCCTGTACCCGCATACAAAAACTCATCATTGGCATTGTTTCCATAACAATGGGTGTAATTTTGGGCAGGATCAGCACAGGTTGGTGTGATACACGAACCGTCGTCGATGGTGGCAATGGGATTAAAATTTAACGCCAGCGGGTCGGTACATCCTTCCACAGGCGGAGAGAAATCTATCGTGAAATCATAAGCGGTTGTTTGCGGCGACGCATAGGTAGAAATTACAAAGTAGTACGTTTGGCCATTGGTCACCGGAAATTCATTAATATTGATTTCAGCACTAGAAAAAGCGTTTACTGCTCCACCAATACACGAAGAACCAATATCTGCGCACTCA
>CALDPJ010000268.1 GCA_937911795.1 uncultured Flavobacteriales bacterium
ACATCGGGCCATTCAATAAGGCACAATGCATCGCGGTCCAGATATTCTTCAAAACCAATATCCAATGCTTCCTGCGGTGAATTGATGCGATACAGGTCGAAATGAAAAACGAGGGTTTTGTCGGGGAGTTCGTATTCATTCACCAACGCAAAAGTCGGGCTGTCGATGTTCTCCCTCACCCCCATTTCCTGCAGCAATACTTTGATGAAGGTCGTTTTTCCGGTGCCCATTTCTCCACGGAAACAAACCACTGTACCCGGCTTCAGTTGCAGAATTATTTGGTGGGCTACATCTTTCAGTTGATCGATATGATCCACCCGAAACGTCTGCTCCATATTTTATCGCTTTCTGAAAGTAGCCAGCGGAATAATCATCTCTTCGAGCGAAATTCCACCGTGCTGAAAAGTGTTGCGGTAATAATTCACGTAGTAATTCTGGTTGTTCGGATAGACGAAAAAGTCATCCTCGCGGCAAAATACGTAGCGTGAACTAACATTGCTCTGCGGCAACTTCGCTTCTGCCGGATTCTGCACTTCAAACACTTCGTTCGAATTATAGCTCAGGTTCCGCCCCTGCTTGTACCGCAGGTTGGTGGATGTATTTTTGTCGCCCACCACTTTCACCGGGTTTTTTACGTGCATCGTTCCGTGGTCGGTAGTGATCATCATCCTTCCTCCGGTTTCTGCAATCAGACGCACAATTTCAAACAACGGCGAGTGCTCAAACCAGCTCTTCGTCAGTGAACGATAAGCCGCTTCGTCGTCTGCCAATTCGCGGATCACCTCCATATCTGTTCGGGCGTGCGAGAGCATATCCACGAAGTTATAGACAATGACATTCAACTGATTCACCGCCAGATTACTGAAATTCTCAACGAGTTTTTTACCTGCGTTCAGGTTCGTGATTTTGTGATAACTGTGCTTCAGATTCAAGCCCAACCCCTTCAACTGCGCCTCGAGTAAATCTTTTTCATACAGATTTTTGCCACCCTCATCTTCGTCATTGAGCCAAAACTTGGGGTGCTGGCGTTGGATATCCAGCGGCATCATTCCGGCGAAGAGCGCATTTCGGGCATATTGCGTAGCGGTTGGTAAAATACTGAGATACATCGACTCACTTTCGAGGCGGAAGAACTGGTTGATCAGCGGTTTTAAAGTAATATACTGATCCAACCGAAGGTTGTCGATGACAATCAGAAACAAAGGATCGTCGCTAAGTTCGGGTACCACTTTTCGCTTGAACAAATTGTGCGACATCAGCGGAGTATCATCTCCCTTTGCCTGCATCCAGTCGATATAATTTCGGGATACAAATTTGGCAAAAGCGCGGTTGGCTTCTTTTTTCTGCATCTGAAGCACCTCGTCCATGCCCTGATCACCTTCGGCGAGTTCCATATCCCAGTGCACAATTTTTCGGTATAATTCCTGCCAATCTGCCAGATCCAGCGGATCATTGAGCCGCATCCCAATTTGCCGGAATTCCTGCTGGTAATTGGTCGTTGCTTTTTCTGAGCGCAACCTTTTTTCGTCGAGATTCTTCTTGATCGAAAGCAAAATCTGTTTCGGATTCACCGGCTTAATCAGGTAGTCGGAAATTTTGGAACCGATGGCTTCTTCCATAATGGCTTCCTCTTCGCTTTTGGTGATCATAATAATCGGCAATGAAGGGAAATCGGCAATGATCAGATTCAGCGTTTCGAGACCGGAGAGTCCCGGCATATTCTCATCGAGGAAAACGATGTCGACATCATTGGCCTTTACCGCATCAATTGCGTCGCTGCCATTGTTGACAGTAATTACTTCGTATCCTTTTTCTTCCAGGAAAAGAATGTGCGGTTTCAGCAGGTCGATTTCATCGTCTGCCCACAATATTCTGGTACTCATATAGCTTATCGGCTTTTAATTTGGGGGTGAAAAATCATACATTTGACGCAACGCCATAAAGATACAGCTATTGAACACTTCTGTCCCGTCAAACAAACGGAAAATATTTAACGATCCGGTGTACGGCTTTATTACGATTCCCAATAATTTCATTGCCGATCTGATTGAGCACCCATACTTTCAGCGCCTGCGCAGAATCAAGCAACTCGGGTTGTCGCACCTGGTGTATCCGGGGGCACTGCACACGCGTTTCCACCACGCCATCGGAGCCATGCACCTGATGACTACTGCCATTGAAGTCATCAAATCCAAAGGGCACGAAGTAAACCGCGAAGAAGAAGAAGGTGTGCTGGCGGCCATTTTGCTCCACGATATCGGACATGCCCCATTTTCGCATACGCTCGAAAATACGATCGTCGAGGACATTAACCACGAAGCGCTGTCGTTGATTTTTATGCATGCGCTGAACCGGGAGTTCAACGGTAAACTCGATCTGGCCATCCGTATCTTTCAGAATACTTACCCGAAAAAGTTTCTCCATCAACTCGTTACCGGGCAGCTTGACATGGATCGCCTGGATTATTTGCGCCGCGACAGCTTCTTCAGCGGAGTGTCCGAAGGTGTGGTCAGCAGCCAGCGGATCATTAAAATGTTAAACATTGTGAATGATCAGCTCGTGGTGGAGGAAAAAGGAATTTACTCACTCGAGAAATTCATCGTTGCGCGACGGCTCATGTACTGGCAGGTTTATCTGCACAAAACCGTTATTTCGGCCGAAATTCTGCTGATCAAAATTATGGAGCGCGCAAAGTTTCTGGCACGAAACGGCAGTGATTTGTTTTGCTCACCGAACCTTCGATTGTTCTTATACCACCGTCAGCCGAAGTCTTCTTTCGTGGACAATCCGGAGATACTGAAAGCATTTGCAGGGCTTGATGACTACGACATTTTCGGAGCCATAAAAGTCTGGAGCGGGCACGAAGACTATGTTTTAAAAGAACTTTGCTCACGTCTGGTCAACCGCAAATTGTTTAAAATTCAGATGCGGAAAACACCTTTTACCGAAGATGAAGTGCGACCGATTGAAGAGAAAATTCTGTCGAAGATGAACCTGAAAAAGGAAGATCTCCATTATTTTCTGGTACGCGATGACATCAGCAATCTCGCCTATGCGGCCAACGACGAAAGCATCAACATTCTTATGAAAAACGGCGAAGTGACCGACATTGCAACGGCATCAGACTCCCTGAACATCACCATGCTTTCTGAATCGATTACCAAATTTTTTATCTGCTACCCGAAAGACGCAGTCTGAGCGTATTGCAGAACCACAGTGGAATGAGATAATTTTTATCTTTGGCGCATGGAATTCACGGCCCGGCAAATTGCCGAAATACTTGGTGGAGAAATCACTGGTAATCCTGACACGGTTGTCAGCGGGCTCTCGAAAATTGAAGAAGGAACATCGGGCACCCTTACCTTCCTCGCCAATCCAAAATACACACCTTTCATTTATTCCACCAAAGCCTCTATTGTCATAGTCAATAAAAGCTTTTCTCCCGAGCAGGAATTAGCTGGCAATTGTACGCTTATAAAGGTGGACAACGCCTACGAAAGCTTTGCGAAACTGCTGGAGGTTTACAACCAGATCCGGCACGGGCGATCGGGAATTGAAGAAGGCAGTTTTATACATCCTTCGGCCTCTATCGGAGAAAATGTATTGGTCAGCGCCGGAGTGCACATCGGCGAAAACAGCCGCATCGGCAATAACACTAAATTATATGCGAATTCAGTAATCGGTGCGAATGCAACGGTTGGAAGCGACTGCCTCATTTTTCCGAATGTAGTGGTTTACACTGACTGCGTGGTGGGCAATCAGTGCACATTGCACGCAGGTGTGGTTATCGGAAGTGATGGTTTCGGTTTTTCACCCAATCAGGATAACCACTACCAGAAAGTAGCGCAGATTGGGAACGTGATCATCGGCGACGGTGTTGAAATCGGATCGGGTACTACCATTGACCGGGCTACCATCGGGTCGACAAGAATCGGGCGAGGCGTAAAACTCGACAACCTGATTCAGATTGCGCACAACGTTGAAATCGGCGAAAACACCGTCATTGCTGCGCAAACCGGAGTGGCCGGCTCTACAAAAATTGGTAAAAACTGTATGATCGGCGGTCAGGTAGGAATTGTCGGTCATCTGAGTATCGGAAACAATGTAAAGATTGCGGCCCAGTCAGGCGTTGGCTCCGATTTATCAGACGGAGCAATTGTTCAGGGCTCACCGGCTTTTGGAATCAGCGACTACAAACGTTCGTACGTTTCTTTTCGAAAACTGCCCGCCATTCAGCAGGAAATCCATCAGCTTTCACAACAAATTGCTGACTTAAAACGACTCATCAATCAATGACGCATAAACAGCGAACCATTCAGCGCCCGATTCAACTCAAGGGCGTAGGACTGCACACCGGCCAACTGGTGAATATAACGGTAGAACCAGCTCCGGAGAATCACGGATACGTATTTCAACGAACAGATCTCGAAGGAGCTCCCCGCATAAAGGCCGATGCAGACAATGTGGTCAGCACCCAACGCGGCACAACCATCGAAACAGACGGAGCGCGGGTATATACCACAGAACACATTCTTGCAGCGCTGTATGGTTGCGAAGTAGACAATGCACTTATTAAGGTCGACGGGCCGGAAGTGCCGATTATGGATGGCAGTGCCAAATTATTTGTAGCCGCCATTGAAGATGCGGGTTACGAAGAGCAATCTGCCGACCGAAACTATTACGAGCTGAAGGAAAACCTTTATTACGAAGACGAAAACGGCTATGTAGAAATGCTCGCTGTACCGACACCTGGAAAAGAATTTCGCCTGACAGTAATGGTCGATTACAACTCACCGGTGCTCGGAACACAACATGCGTCGATGTACGAAATCGGCGAGTTTAAAAATGAAATTTCGCAGTGCAGAACCTTTGTTTTTCTGAAGGAACTGGAGGCACTTGCAAAAGCTGGTTTGATAAAAGGCGGCGATCTTGACAACGCTATTGTGCTAGTTGGCGAAACCGTTTCTGAAGAGAAGCTGAATGAACTGGCGAAATTACTGGGCAAGGAAGACCGGAAAATAAAAGTGGAAGGCATCGGGGTTTTGAACACCACCAAGCTTCAGTTCGAAAATGAACCCGCACGTCATAAGCTGCTGGATATCGTCGGAGATCTTGCATTAATTGGTCGGCCGTTGCGCGGACACATTCTGGCTGCCCGTCCGGGACATGCCGGAAATGTTGCTTTTGCGAAAATGATCAAGGAAAAGATCAAAGCCGAACGAAATGCCCAGGTTGAATTTGATCTCACCAAAGATCCGGTGTACAACATCAACGACATCAGCAAAATTCTTCCGCACCGCTACCCGTTTCTGTTGGTGGATAAAATCACCGAAATTTCCGAAAACCGGATTGTGGGCGTAAAGAACGTTACATTTAACGAACCTTTTTTCCAGGGACACTTTCCGGACAACCCCGTAATGCCTGGCGTTCTGCAGATTGAAGCCATGGCGCAGGTTGGCGGTATTTTTGCACTGAGCACCGTCGAAGATCCCGAAAAATATTCTACTTATTTCCTGCGCATCGACCGCGTACGGTTTAAAAGAAAAGTAATTCCGGGTGATACCGTCGTTTTTCAGCTTGAGCTCACGTCACCCATACGGCGCGGAATTGTTCAGATGAAAGGAACGGCATATGTTAACGGCCATATTGTTTCGGAAGGAGAAATGATGGCTCAAATTGTAAAAGAATCTGAATGATCAGTCCCAAAGCAGAAATCCATCCCGATGCCAGGATCGGTAAAAACGTTTCCATCGGAGCGTTTACCTCAGTTTCTGCCGATGTGGAAATCGGTGACGACACTATTATCATGCCCAATGCCACCATTCTTGATGGGGCGCGGATCGGGAAGAACTGCAGAATATTTCCCGGAGCGGTCATTTCTGCCATACCACAGGATTTGAAATTTGCCGGTGAAATCACAACAGCCGAAATCGGTGACAACACCACCATCCGTGAATTTGTAACCATCAACCGGGGCACTGCAGATCGCACCAAAACCACGGTCGGGGCCAATTGCTTGCTGATGGCTTACGTGCACATTGCCCACGATGCCGCAATCGGGAACGGATGCATTCTTGCCAATGCCGCAACAATTGCCGGACATGTTACCATCGAAGATTTTGTAGTGATTGAAGGCGTAGTCGCAATCCAACAATTTATACGCATCGGCAAGTACGCTTTCATCGCCGGAGGATCGCTGGTGAGGAAGAACGTTCCGCCCTATGTTAAAGCTGCCCGCGAGCCACTCAGTTACGCCGGCATCAACAGTGTGGGATTGCGCAGGCGAGGCTTGAGCGATGCAACCATTGCCGCCATTGAGGATGTTTACCGACTGCTTTACGTTAAAAACAGCAATCTCAGCACCGGGGTAAAGTCCGCAAATACCGACTTGCCGGATAGTCCGGAGAAAAAATATATTCTGGATTTTATCACCGCATCTGAAAAAGGAGTGATCCGGGGGCCGGGAAGTAACTAATCATCCGGCAAAAACGCTTTTGTCGTAAATCGTTCAATACAGGAATCAGCCGGAAAATGACCATTGAACTGGAGAATATTGGCAAGCGATTCAACAACGAGTGGATTTTCAAAAACGTGAATCTGCGCTTTGAATCCGGTTCACATACCGGAATTGTCGGTCCCAATGGTTCCGGGAAATCAACATTACTTCAGTGTATCTCGGGCTTTCTAACAACTTCCGAAGGTAAAATTCAGTACCACAACCGCGACTCATCCAATTTGGAAACCGAAAAAATTTACCGGCACGTTTCCATCGCTGCACCATATCTTTTTCAGGACGAATGGCTTACCTTTCGGGAAGCGATAGAAATTCAGACGAAATTTAAACCGCTAAAAGAAAATATTTCTATTGATGACGTGATCGAACGGAGTGGATTGAGCGTTTCTCAACACAAATTTCTGCGGCAGTTTTCTTCAGGAATGAAACAGCGCGTTCGGCTGATATTGGCAATTCTTGCAGATACCGAACTGTTGTTGCTCGATGAACCCCTTTCCAATCTCGATGATGCAGGAGCACAATGGTTTCAACATCTGGTGCAGCAGGAATGCTCTCATCGCACAGTAATAATTTGTTCCAATCATCACGCGGCAGAACTTGCTACTGTCTCCAACCGGATAGACATCGCACAGTTCAAACCCAATGGTTAACTTTGCTGCAATAAACCAATCTTATACAATGGCAACTACTGCGGATATTAAAAATGGTTTGTGCATCAAGTACAACCACGACTTATTTCAGATCATCGAATTTCAACACGTAAAACCAGGCAAAGGACCTGCATTCGTCCGAACAAAGATGAAAAGCCTGACCACCGGAAAAGTTCTCGAAAACACTTTTTCAGCGGGCCATAAAATTGACACGGTCCGCATTGAGCGGCGCGAACACCAGTTTCTTTACAAAGATGAATCGGGATACCACTTTATGAATCTCGACAATTACGAGCAGGTATCCATTCCTGAGAAACTGATCGACAACCCGCAGTTTCTGATGAATGAAATGATTTGCGAATTGCTTTTCAATGCCGAAGATGAAACTGTTTTAACCTGTGAACTCCCTCCGTTTGTAGAAATGGAAGTTACCTACACAGAACCAGGCATTAAAGGCGACACCGCCACCAATACCCTAAAACCGGCCACATTAGAGACCGGTGCCACGGTAATGGTCCCGCTATTTGTGGAACAGGATACTTT
>CALDPJ010000269.1 GCA_937911795.1 uncultured Flavobacteriales bacterium
AACATAAGCTTTCCCCGTAAAGAATGGAGTTTTAGGGCCAGTGAACAAAATAAAGTGAATTGAGCTTGTTGTGGTAGAAGAATCTTAATGATCCTAAACCTATCACAACTGGTGTTCGAGTCCTTCATCAACCTGATTCTTGCCATTGGTTTATCCGCGTTCCATCTGCTTTCGGGAAAGCTGAAGTTTATTTCTAAAATCCCGCGAAGTATCTGGTTGTCGGTGGCCGGGGGAGTGTCAACAGCCTATGTTTTTCTGCATCTGATTCCGGAACTGGCTGCCGGTGAGAAACTTTTTAAAAGCAACTATGTGTATTTGCTTGCACTGGCAGGACTGGTGACATTTTATGGTCTGGATAAATTCGCAATTGAGAAGCGAAAACAAGGTCAATTGAAAGGTGAGGAGGGAGGTGCCTTTTGGGTGCACATTACTTCGTATCTCATCTATAACTTCATTATCGGGTACGTGCTCGTCGCGGAATTCACAGGTGCTGAGCTGTTGTTTTTCACGTTGGCTATGGCGTTTCATTTTCTGGTGAACGATTACAGTCTGCGTCACCATCACCGGCAACTGTATCACGACAAAGGAAGGTGGATGATTTCGCTCGGGATTCTGGCAGGAGCAATCGTTGCTTTGTTGACAGAAATCTCCCATCACATCATTGCAGGAGGAACTGCTTTTGTAGCCGGAGCTGTAATTATGAACGCCCTGAAAGAGGAAATTCCCGTAGAACGCGAGAATAAATTCGGGGCTTTTCTGGCCGGAATTGTTTTTTATTCTGCCATTCTGATGATTTGGGAAAATTACGGAACCTGAATTACCTTACTCTATTTTAACCGACGTCATCGTCAGCGAGCCCGCAACAGCTTTGTCGTTAAAAAATGAAACGGGCTCGTTTTTGCCTTGAAGACCAAGTGTGTAGAGCAGGGGTAAGTAGTGGTCGGGAGTAGGAATGCCGAGTTTGGCTTCTTTTCCCAGGCTCGAATAGTTGATCAACGGCTGATGATTTCGCGAAGCAATCAGTTCTTTAAACTGCTCGTCCATCTTCAGAGCCCAGTCAAAACCATATTCTGGTTCCTCCATTTTGTCCCAGGCAATCATTCGCAGGTTGTGCACCATATTGCCACTTCCGATAATCAGCACCCCTTTTTTGCGCAGGTTGTACAATTCCTTCGTCAGGTTGTAGTGATACTGTGCATCTTTTTGATAATCGATACTCAGCTGCAACACCGGAATATCGGCTTCGGGATACATGTGTCGCACGACGGTCCAGGTGCCGTGATCCAGTCCCCAGTCGTGATCCAGCTCCACTTTGGTGTCAGAAAATAAAGCCGTTGTTTCTTTGGCCAGCGCCGGATTTCCAGGAGCGGGATATTGCACCTGAAACAGCTCGTCCGGAAAACCGCCGAAATCGTGAATGGTTTTCGGAAAATCCATCGCAGTAATCCGTGTTCCTTTACTCAGCCAATGCGCCGAAACCACCAGAACCGCCTTTGGCGTGGGAATGGAATCGGCCATTTTTTTCCATCGTTGACTAAATTCGTTGTCCAAAATGCCGTTCATTGGAGATCCGTGACCAATGAACAATACCGGCATCAGATGGCCATCTTCGGACAGGGTATCGGTAAATCTATTGAAAGCCGATAATGTAGTCATGCCTATTGTGCCTGCAACCAATGTTTTAATGAATTCATTCCGCTTCATGCCTGTGGTGAAAATGCGCTTCTTTCCGGTGAAGGATAAATTTATTTAAGCTGAAGATTTCGTGCAACAAAGATACGGAATGAAACTCATCTTACCGGATCAGAGTATACTGTTAATCTGTTAGTGATTCAATCAAAAAATCAGCGTAGCAGTAATTACCAGTATGAAATAAATTTGGTGATTAAAACTTTGAAGAAATTTTTATTTTTTTAACAAACCGGTAAATTATTTATTATGACCCCTAATGTGATATGACTATTTTTCCGGCTTATTAATATTTATGGCAAATAAAATTCAATCCGTCTTATTAGTAGATGACGACCCGATCGTAAATCATATCCACACATTGTGGATTAAGAAAACAGATAAAGTCGAGGATATTAAGGTTGTACTCAACGGTAAAGAAGCACTCGATTTTTTAATTGAGCAATTAACGCACGGTTATAGCGGTTTTCCGGAGTTGATATTCCTGGATATCAATATGCCCGTTATGGACGGTTGGGAGTTCCTTGAGGAATACAGGAATATCCGAAGGTCTATGAATTTACCGTTGTGTAAAATCTATATGCTTACAAGTTCGCCAAATCCGGATGACGAGGCGAGAGCATTAAAGATTCCGGAAGTTGATGGATATTTCCACAAACCCATTTCGCAGGAAGTAATGGAGGTTCTGAGCAAATAGCTCTATAGCACTATCATCTGTTTTCCCGGTAATATCAGGCGCTGATCCATACCTGCATGAGCGAAAGAAGTCGGTTGACGTCTACCGGTTTGCTGATATAATCATTGGCTCCGGCATCAATACATTTCTGTCTGTCGTCTTTCATGGCTTTTGCAGTCAGCGCAATGATGGGAATGTTGTTGAATTGATCCATTTTCCTGATGCGTCGTGTAGCTTCATATCCATCCATTTCGGGCATCATTATATCCATGAGCACCATCTCGGTGTCGGGATGTTTGCCGAGCATCTCCAGAGCATTCATTCCATTGTCAGCTTTAATGACTTTCATTCCTCGTTCTGAAAGGATTTTAGAAAGAGCAAAAACATTTCTCATATCATCATCAACCACCAAAATCTTTCTGTCCTTAAAAATCTGATCGTGATCATATAAACTGTTGATCAATTGTTTCTTGCTCTCCGGCAGGTTTTTTATCGTCCGATGCAGAAACAGCGCGGTTTCATCGAGCAATCGCTCTTCGGATTTTACGCCTTTAATAATGATGCTTTCGGCGTATTTGTGCAACTCTTCATTTTCTTCTCTGGTCAATTCACGGCCGGTATAAACAATAATAGGCGGAATAGATGTTGAATTGTCTCCTATTTTCTTAATGAGCTCAAAACCGGTAATATCGGGCAATCCGATATCCAGCACGATGCAATCAATATCCTGGTGTTGTAATATTTCCAACGCTTCAGAACCTGTTCCTGCTTCTATACATTTTACATCACCATTCCCGATTAATTTACAGATGGCTTTTCGTGCATTCAGGTCGTCTTCAATAATCAACAGGTTTTTTATTTTGCGCGACAGGAAATGCTCAATTCTGGCAAAAGCTTCATCCAGTTGACCTTTATCTACCGGTTTAATAAAATATTCGATGGCTCCTTCTTTGATAAAATCCAGTGTATGTTCTTCTACCGACATTATATGAACCGGAATGTGGCGTGTATCGGCATGTGATTTTAACTCGCGCAATACACGATCGCCATTGATTCCCGGCAATACAACATCCAGAATAATTGCCTGAGGACGATATTCTTTGGCCAACCATATTCCATCTTCACCGGTTGCTGCACAAAGACACCTGAAGCCTTTTTCGTGCGCCTGATCATACAGGATCCGGGCGAAAGACATATCATCTTCAATGATGAGAATTACCTTATCACCAGGCTCAATAATTTCGCGGTCATCCTCCAGCGAATTGTAATTCCGGAAATCTGTATTTAATTCCGATTCATTTTCCAGGGGTAGGTTTTTTTCCACCGGTGATGGAGATACTTCTGTGTTTTGTGCTGAGTGGATTAAAACTTCCGGAATGGTGAGGGTGAATTCCGATCCACGGTTTTCTTCACTCCTGATGTTGATTTCACCTTGCAGTAGTTTAGAGAGCTCACGCGATATGGAGAGTCCCAGTCCGGTACCGCCGTATTTCCGGGAGGTGCTGCCATCTGCTTGTTGAAAGGCTTCAAAAACGGTTTGATGTTTTGCCCTCGGAATTCCAATTCCGGTATCAGCCACCGAGAAGGCAATCCGATTTGGAGCAGCTTTCTTAACCTGAAGAGTAATACTTCCTTTCCTGGTGAATTTTAATGCGTTCGACAACAAGTTTCGCAGTATCTGCATCAGGCGCTGCCTGTCGGTAAGGATGAATTCGGGCAATTGCTCTTCCACCGAAATATTGAGCTGCAGCGATTTATTTTTTGCCTGGGGCATAAATTCACCATTCAGTTCTTTGGTTATTTCCCGCACCGGAACCCGTTCTACGCGCAGTGACATTTTACCGGCTTCAATTTTTGAAAGATCCAGCACTTCGTTGATGAGGTTGAGCAAATCATGGCCGCATTTGTAAATGATGTTGGCGCTTTCTACCTGATCTTCCACAAGATTGTTGGCCTTGTTGTCTGCCAGATCTTTCGAGAGGATCAGTAAACTATTCAGCGGTGTGCGCAATTCGTGCGACATGTTGGATAAAAACTCAGACTTGTATTTGCTGCTCAGTTCCAACTGAATGGTTTTCTGCTCAATGCTTTGGCGAACAGCTTCTATTTCCTGATTTCTGGCCTCTAAAGCCTGCGTTTGCTCCTCGAGTTCTTCGTTGGTCATTTGCAGCTCTTCCTGCTGCTGTTTGAGATTGTGCGCTTGTTCTTCTAATTCTTCGTTCGACTGCTTGAGTTCTTCCTGCTGCGTTTGCAGTTCTTCCTGCTGCATCTGTGTTTCTTCGAGTAGTTCCTGTACCTGACTTCGAACCATCGCCGAATTCATTCCTATACCAATACTCTCCATACAGGTAAACAGAAAATTCTGTTCGACGTGTGTAAAAGGTGTCATTCGGCCCAGTTCTATCACACCTCGTGTTTGGCCTTCGAAAAGAAATGGGATGGCCATCAAATGGGCCGGTGCAATTTCCAATACTGAAGTGATAATAGAGGGCTGATTTTCGGTGATCCCCGATAACAAAACAGGCTGTTGTTCGCTGGCTGCCTGTCCGACCAATCCTTCACCATATGTAAAAGTGGTTTTCGCAGAATCACCCGTGGCAAAAGCGAATTTACCGGTCAAAACCAGTTCCTTATTCTGTTCCTGCTGAATGTATAATGCTCCGATATTTGCATCAACATATCGCGAAAGGAAAGCAATTACATCGGTTGATAATTCTTCAATTGTTTTATCTCCCCGCAATGCTTCATTGAGTTTATTAATTCCCGATGTCAACCAGTTCAGTTGTTCATTTTCACGGGTGGTCATTTTAAGAGAAACGGTCATTTTTTTCAATGCATTTCCCAATCGGTCATCCGCAGATCTCGGAACAATTTCAAGGTTAAATTGACCCGATGCCACCGCATAGGCGCTTTCGGTAACTTCTTCGAAACTGGTTCCGATGTTGTTCAATGAATCAATTACCGGACTGAGTTCATCATTTTGATTGTCCACGAAACTACCGGACTGGAATGTGCGGCTGGCGATTTTCTCGGCTTCTTTTGAAATGAAACCGATGCGTCTGGATATCCCCGAAATAATTGAAAAGGATATCAGAACCGATAGTAAACATCCGGTAATTATCAGGATAAGAATGAGGTTGCGTGAACGCTGATAGTTTTCTTCACTTTGGAGTTTATCGGCATCCATGCCGGCTTCATGTCTTGCTATAATTCCGGTTAAAATACCAGTGGCTTTATCCCGTACCCGATGCCCTTCACCCACCGTAAGTTCTATTGCCTTTTCCGTTTCGTTGTTCATGCTCAGCTCAACGATGGTTTGAATGGAAGATTCATAACCATTCCAGGTTTCATTAAAACGTTGTACGTCAGATTTTCCGGTCTCACCCATGATGGTTTCGAGTTCCGGAATACGACGGTCGATAGACTCCAACGCTTCATAAAGTTGATTCCGGAATTGGATTTTCTCAGCCATGTCCGAAGTCAGAATCATATTTTTCTCGTACCTCGATGCATTCAAAACCAGTACAAGTATTTCGTTGGAAAGGATGATTTTTTCAGAAGAAACATCCACCAGTTCTTTAAGGTTATCGCGGGTTTGAGATAAGCTCCTGGTCATTATTATTCCGGCGATCAAAAGCAGCGCAACAATGATTGAAAATCCGATGAGCAATTTTCCTCTGATGGATAAATTCATTTTTTGTGATTACGGTTAAGATCAATAGATTTTACCAAATGTATTATTTTATCAATAGGAAGACTATAATCCACCACGTTTTTGGCGATCGCAGAGGCCGGCATTGTGGGAGCTTCTGCCGTAGCGGGATCTTGTGCTATAGTGAGTCCGCCCTGGTTTTTAATGGCTTGCATTCCCAATGCACCATCTGTACTGGCACCTGTCAACAAGATACCCATGAGTTGTTTTCCAAAAACTACGGATGCTGACTCAAAAAGTACATCAATGGCTGGCCGTGCATAGTTTACACGCTCTGTTACGGCAAGTGAAAAAGTTTCGTCCGCTTCAATGAGCAGATGATAATTGGGCGGAGCGGTATATACAACTCCCGGGAGCATTTGCTCTTTTTCATCGGCTTCTTTCACGGTCACTACACATTCCTTGTTGAGTAAATGAACCCAATAATCATCGGTATCGGGCTCATCCGGCGCGAAATAATGCACGAACAGGGTGTCCCGATTCGAATGCATGGGGGCCGTGTCCAGCGTGTCATAGGGATAGGGGCGGCTCTCGACGCATCCAGCCCAGTCGATCCCCATCCGGTTGAACATCGCGATTCGGTTGGCGCCGCCGTCGAAGATGTAGTCGTTGCCAGTGGCGTTGGCGCTGCGGTCCATCCAGTTGGCCTGCTGGTACTGGGCGCCGACGCGAACCGTCTGGGAGAAGGGGATCAGGGCGATGCGCACCGCGTCGTCGTCGGTGCCGCC
>CALDPJ010000270.1 GCA_937911795.1 uncultured Flavobacteriales bacterium
CCGCGAAACGCGCTTCGGCGAGTAGAATAGTTGCTGTTATTCCATATTTTGGTTTTGCCCGGCAGGACAGAAAAGATAAACCTCGTGTTGCAATTGGTTCCAAATTGATTGCCAACTTGCTCACCGCTGCAGGAGTTACCCGCATTATCACAATGGATCTCCATGCTGATCAGATTCAGGGCTTCTTTGAAGTTCCCGTCGATCATTTATTTGCGTCGTCCATTTTTGTAAAGTATCTGCAATCCATTGATCGTGAAAATCTGATCATGGTCGCTCCGGATACCGGAGGAACAAAGCGGGCAAATGCCTACGCCAGGTATTTCAATCTTGATCTGGCCATCTGCTATAAGCAACGAAAAGTTGCCAACCAGATTGAAAGCATGACCGTAATCGGCGATGTGGAGGGCAAACATGTTATGCTGCTCGACGATATCATTGACACTGCCGGAACGCTTACCAAAGCAGCAGATATGATGCTTGAAAAAGGAGCCTTGAGTGTTCGGGCAATGTGCACCCATGCGGTACTTTCGGGACCGGCGTTCGAGCGTCTTTCCGAATCGGGTATTACCGAACTGATCGTAACCGATACCATTCCATTGGCACAACCGCACCCGAAAATTAAGGTGTTGTCTGTTGCCGAGCTCTTTGCCGATGTTGTACACAGAGTAGAGAGTTATGAGTCCATCAGTTCACATTTTGTAATTTCTTAAACCATATAATAATGAAGCATGTATCATTGAGCGGTTCTCCGCGAGAGAACGTAGGGAGTAAAGATGCAAAAGCTCTTCGCAGACAGGATAGAATACCTTGTGTACTCTATGGAGGTGATAAACAAACACATTTCCACGTGTCATACAACGAATTGAGCAAACTGGTCATTACCCCAAAAGTACACCAGGTTGACTTGTCTTTGGGCGACGAAAAATTTAATGCGGTTATCAAGGAAGTTCAGTTTCACCCGATTACTGACCGCATCACGCATGTCGATTTTCTAGAGCTGGCCGACGATAAAATGGTTAAAATCGAACTTCCGCTACGCGTTACCGGTAGTGCTATTGGTGTGCGAAACGGCGGACGATTGTTCGTGCAGTTCCGTAAACTGACAGTAAAAGGTTTTCCACCACAGTTTCCAGATGAAATTTTGTTGGATATCACCAAAATGCGTATTGGTCAAAAGATGCGTGTAAAAGATCTTGACACCGGTGGATTAACCATCGTACAGGATCCGGAAGCGGTGGTTGTATCTATTAAAACTGCCCGTGGGGTGATTGAGACTGAGGATGAAGAAGAAGAAGGAGCCGAAGCTGCCGAAGGCGCTGAAGCTACTGCTGAATCAACCGAAGCAGCCGCCGCAGAATAAATACCGTTCTCCAACCCATGAAGTATCTCATAGTTGGATTAGGGAACATTGGGCCGGAGTATGAAAATACCCGGCATAATATAGGATTTAAAGTGCTGGACGCCCTTGCCGGGGAGTTCAGCACTTTTTTTTCGTCCGCACGCTACGGCGATATAGCAACGATCAGACACAAAGGAAGAACGCTTGTTTTGTTGAAACCAAGCACCTACATGAACCTCAGTGGAAAGGCAGTGAATTACTGGCTTTCAAAAGAGAAGTTAAATGAAGATCAGATGCTGGTTGTGACGGATGATCTGGCACTGCCATTCGGGAAAATTCGTCTGCGTGCCAAAGGCAGCGATGGCGGACACAATGGATTGAAGAACATCAATGAACTGATGGGTACCAACATCTATCCCCGGTTGAGATTTGGAATCGGTGATGAATTTGGCCGGGGTCAGCAGGTGAGTTATGTGTTGAGCGAATGGACAGAAGATCAACAAAACACGCTCCCCGAAAGAATAAAAATTGCAACGGAAGCGATACTTGCTTTTACAACTATAGGAATAGCCCGTACCATGACGGATTTTAACGGGCGTTGACTGAAATATCCGTAACTTCATGGTTCAAGGAATGCCACTATAAAACCCATAAACAATGAAAAAACATTTACTCCGAATTAGTGCACTCATAGCCGTTTTCTCATGCCTTCATGTAGCAAATGCGCAGAGTGACCTTATTTTAACCGCTGTGTTTGATGGAAATCTTCCTGGCCAGCTACCCAAAGGAATTGAATTATATGCGGTGGAAGACATTCCTGATATGAGTATTTACGGAATAGGCTCGGCCAACAACGGAGGAGGCACCGATGGAATTGAATTCACTTTTCCTGCGGATAGTTATCCCGCCGGAAGTTACATCTATGTCGCCTCGGAAGCCCCTCAGTTTACTGCCTTTTTCGGCTTCGCGCCGGATTACACGACCAATGCGGTCAACATCAATGGAGATGATGCAATTGAGCTCTTTATGGGCGAATTTGAGCAGGATGTGTACGGCGAAATTGAATTCGAAAGCATCGATGAATCGTGGGAGTATCTGAACGGATGGGCATATCGTGTTGATGGAACCGGCCCGGATGGTACCGATTTTATAATTGAAAACTGGATCATCTCCGGCATCAATGCGCTGGCAGGCGTCCCCACCAATGCCGAAGCTGATTTACCCATTCCAGTTGGAACATACAGCCCGGAAGAAGTAGATGTACCTGTTCTTGCTTTCGAAACTACTGCCATAGTGGTAGAAGAGAATGGAGGAACTCTGGAAGTTTCTGTCACTATTACTAATCCAAATGAGAATGCTACTTCAGTCGAAGTTGTATTGTCAGGAGGTACGGCCGTGAATGGTGTTGATTTTGAATTCACCTCACCGGAACTGGTGGTATTTCCCGCGGGCTCATTCGAAAGCCAGACAATCTCCATTGAAATTTTTGATAATGACACCGAAGATGGTGATCGCACTATAGAATTGTCGTTGCAGAACCCGGATAATGAAGCCATCATCGGATTCGGTGAAGTGGTAATTACTATTACGGATGATGATGCGGGACTTCCTTTTTATGAAATTATTACGCTCCGGGTGAATGATGAGGACGGAGTTCCGCAACTATTGGAGGAGTATGGCGAAATTCGCGGTGTGGTGCACGGAGTAAATCTGCGGCCTGATGGACTGGAATTTACATTGATCGATCCGACTGCTGGGATTGCTATTTTCCGTCCTTCCGGCAATCTGGGCTACAATGTGGAAGAAGGCGATAGTTTACGGGTACTCGGTACCGTCAGCTTTTTTAATGGCCTGACCCAGTTCGAAGCCGATTCTATTGAAGTGATTGCAACGGGATTGACACCCTATTCTCCTGAGACGGTGACAGAACTTAATGAAGATACCGAATCTCAGGTGGTAAGGCTGGAGTGTGTTGCGTTGGTTGATGAAACTCAATGGACCGGTGAAGGAAACGGATTCAATGTTGAGGTAGCCAATCCTTCCGGTACTTTTACCCTTCGCATTGATAACGATGTGGATTTATACAATGAAACAGCTCCCGAAGGATTGTTCCACATTTCAGGAATCGGAAGTCAGTTTGATAATGAATCGCCTTACGACGATGGATATCAGTTGGTGCCCCGTTATCTCGCCGATATTACTTCGGCCGGAGAAGAGTGTATTACATCGGTTGCGGGAAAAGGAGAATCGACTCTGCTCGTCTATCCCAACCCGGTGATTGATCGGTTGACGCTTGCCACAAATGAAAAAATTTACGAGATTCGCATTACTGACTTCACCGGAAAAACGATTCGACGGTTTTCTGAAAACAATTCAGGAACAGTGAATTTAAACCTCGGCGATCTTTCTTCAGGAACTTACCTGGTAGAGATTATCACCGAATCCGGTCGTATGGTCAGAGAAATTGTTAAACCTTAAACAGCTCACAGCTTGCACAGAAAAAACGCTCCGAATGGAGCGTTTTTCATTTCTGGTAATTTCTTCTTTTGCTTACTGGCCGACCAGTTCAATATCGAAATCCACGAGATCTACGAACTCCTGAACCCTGTTGTCGATTTCCGGACGTGTCAGCTCCAGTAGTCGTTCAGGTCCGAATTTTTCGCAAGCAAAAGATGCCAGTGCCGAACCTACTACAATGGCCCGTTTCATATTGTCGAACGACAAATTCTGCGCTCCGGCAAGGTAACCTATAAAACCTCCGGCAAACGTGTCGCCGGCTCCGGTTGGATCCACGACCTCTTCGAGTGGCAGGGCAGGAGCAAAGAATGCGCGGTCTTCGTGAAAAAGTAATGCGCCGTGCTCACCTTTTTTTATGATGAGGTATTTGGGCCCCATGGTCATTATTTTTCTCGCGGCTTTCACGAGCGAATATTCCTGAGAAAGCTGGCGCGCTTCTTCATCATTTATGGTGAGGACATCCACTTTTAGCAACACCTCCTTCAGGCTATCCAGGGCAATATCCATCCAGAAATTCATGGTGTCGAGCACCACCAACCGTGGGCGGTTCCGCAATTGGCTCAGCACGCTCAGTTGAACTTTAGGGTCGAGATTTCCGAGCATCAGAAATTCGCAGTTCTGGTAGGATTCCGGAACAACCGGTTCAAAATCGGCGAGCACATTCAGTTGTGTTTCGAGCGTGTCGCGGGCGTTCATATCGTAATGGTATTTACCTGCCCAGAAGAATGATTTGCTGTTCGCCTTGATCTGAAGTCCTTCGAGATCGATGCCCCGGCTTTCCATTTCATCCAGCGTGGTTTTCGGAAAATCATCTCCGATCACCGAGATCAGTTTGGAGGAGTTTACATAAAAAGAGGCCGCCAGGCTGATATAGGTAGCGGCACCGCCGATTACCCGTTCTTTCTTACCAAAAGGCGTTTCAATACTATCGAAGGCAACTGTGCCGACACTTATCAGGCTCATAGAATTTTATTTGGGCACAAAGATATGGCTTCAATCAGAACAGAACCTGCAACGAAAATAAAATGTGTGGCTAAAGTCGGAGCTGGTGGGTTATTTGCATGTGATGAGCACGTTACAGTATTTGATTATAATTTATGTCGGGAGGTTGTGTAATTACGAACTTTCACTTAATTTTGCGGTCGCTCAAATGAGCTACTTATAGATTCCTCCTTAGCTCAGTTGGTTAGAGCATCTGACTGTTAATCAGAGGGTCCCTGGTTCGAG
>CALDPJ010000271.1 GCA_937911795.1 uncultured Flavobacteriales bacterium
GGCGCCTGCTGTCGAAGTCGCGCAAGCGCGCGGCCAACGGCAAGGGCCGGCGCGGTTGAGCGGGGCTTGGGGCACAAGATGTGCAGCATATCGCGCGAGCCGCTTTATCTTGTAATCGCATCGCGCTAGTCTGCACCTATCTCGACCGAGCAGGAGATGACCCTTGCAGCGAACTACCGTCACCGCGCTGTGCCTCGCACTTGCTGCTTCGGGATGCGGGGCCGGGGCGGTTTCGCCAGTTTTATCAGTGTGATGCGGATGTCGTAGGCAGCGATTCTTTGCTCAATGAAGTCGAAATGGTTCAGTTGTTCGATGAGGTGCTATCAACACTCGGACTCAACGCCTTCACGATCAAAATCAACAACCGCAAAATCTTGAGTGGTTTGGCAGAAGTAGCCGGCGTTCATGATCAATTGATCGATGTTACCGTAGCCCTCGATAAACTGGATAAAATCGGAGCCGACGGCGTTCGGAAGGAATGGGAAGACCGTGGAATTCCGGCACCTGCCATGGAGATTTTATCGCCGCTGCTTTCGATGCAGGGCAGCAACGATGAACTACTCACCGCTTTGGATAAGATTCTGAGTAATTCAGATACCGGTCGCAAAGGTCTTGAAGAGTTGAGGTTCGTGCTGGATCACGTTTCCCACCTTGGCCTCGAAAACGGAAAACTACAGGTTGATGTGACTCTTGCGCGCGGCCTCGATTATTACACCGGAGCCATTTTTGAAGTAGTGGCCGATAACGTGAAAATGGGCAGCATCTGCGGTGGCGGTCGTTACGACGATCTCACCAGCATTTTTGGAATGGACAATCTTTCGGGCGTCGGAATTTCTTTCGGAGCGGACAGAATTTACGATGTGCTACAGGAGTTGAATATGTTTCCCGAAGATGTTTCCGTGGGAACAAAAGTGTTGTTCATCAACTTTGGAGCGGAGGAAAGCAGGTTCGCCCTTCAACAGATTAAAAAACTACGCGCCGCCGGAATTTCTGCCGAACTGTATCCGGATAATGCGAAAATGAAGAAACAAATGAAGTTCGCAAACGACAAGCACGTTCAGTTTGTAGCGCTTGCCGGAGAACAGGAAATCACCTCCAATGTCGTGAACATTAAAAATATGATTTCTGGTGATCAGCAAGCGATTAGCGTTAATGAATTAATCAATAGCTTAAAGTGAGTAAAGAACAATATATTCTTACCGATCAGCACTGGACACTTCCTGATGTGGAGCGGATTCTGAACTCAGGTGCCGCCATCGAACTGAGTCGGGAAGTCATTGAAAAAGTTCAACGCTGCCGCGAATATCTCGACGGCTATATGGGGCGAAATGCCGATCCGGTGTATGGAGTCAATACAGGTTTTGGTTCATTGTGCGACACAGTGGTCGGAAACGATGACTTAACGCGATTGCAGGAGAACCTGGTAAAGTCTCACGCCTGTGGAACCGGCCGCGAAATTCCGCGCGATCTGGTGCGCCTGATGCTTTTGTTCAAAATTAAAGGTCTTTCGTACGGCCACAGCGGAGTACAGGTGCAAACACTTCAGCGGCTCGTTGATTTTTATAACATGGGCGCTACGCCGGTCATTTACGACCAGGGTTCGCTGGGAGCTTCCGGAGATCTCGCACCGCTGGCGCACCTCAGTCTTCCGTTGATCGGGCTCGGCGAAATCGACTATAACGGCGAACGGCTCAGTGGAGGAGATTTCCTGACAAAAATGAATTGGGAACCCATTGTTCTTCGGTCGAAAGAAGGGCTGGCGCTGCTCAACGGAACTCAATTCATGAGCGCTCTTGGAGTCTGGTGCTGGTTGCGCGCCACTCAATGGACCAACAGCGCTGACCTGATTGCCGCCATGTCACTGGATGCATTTCACGGTCGACTGGAACCCTTCAACCCGTTGATACACGAAATAAGACCGCATCCGGGTCAACAGAAATCTGCGGCAAATGTGCTCCAATTCCTCAGCAATAGCGGAATTCAGGCTTCGGCTAAAAAATACGTTCAGGACCCTTATTCCTTTCGCTGTTTGCCGCAGGTGCACGGTGCTACGCGTGATGTTTTGGAATTTATCCGCCAAGTATTTGAGCGGGAAATCAACTCAGTAACGGACAACCCGACCATTTTTCCGGATGAAGATCTCATTCTTTCGGCGGGTAATTTTCACGGACAACCTTTGGCTTTGGCGCTGGATCAATTGGCGATTGCAATAGCAGAAATCGGCAGCATCAGCGAGCGGCGCACCTACAAATTGCTCAGCGGAACGCGGGGATTACCGGCATTTCTCGTTGCCAATCCCGGTTTGAATTCCGGGTTTATGATTCCGCAGTACACGGCCGCGAGTATTGTCAGTAAAAACAAGCAACTCTGCACGCCGTCCTCGGTAGATACGATTGATTCCAGCAATGGTCAGGAAGATCACGTAAGTATGGGAGCAAACGGAGCGGTGAAAGCGGTGGAAGTGGTGCGGAATGTTGCACAAATTCTGGCGATCGAATTGATGAGTGCCGCCCAGGCTCTCGAATTGCGGCGTCCGGAGAAAAGTTCACCGGTGCTGGAAAAACTGCACAGTAATTTCCGTCGGGATGTTGCATTCGTTTCCGAAGATACCGTAATGTACCCGCTCATGCGCGAGGCACTTTGTTTTGTATACGGACTGAAAGTGGAAGATTACCGATGAAGCGGGTTTATTTCATCCCGGGGCTCGGTGCCGACGAACGACTTTTTTCACAGCTGAATTTAAAGGGTATTGAAGAGCACTATCTGAACTGGATAGAACCCGAAGATTGTACAACGATGGCTGATTACGCCGCGCGTTATGTGCCAATGATCGATACCAGTGAACCATTTTATATTCTGGGAATGTCAATGGGCGGAATGATGGCCATTGAGCTTCAAAAACTGATTCAGCCCGAAAAGTTAATTCTCGTTTCGACAGTAAAAACCCGGCTCGAAATCTCTCCGCAGTTGCGCGCAGTTGCGAGGATGAAACTTGACATGCTGTTCAGCGGTTCGGTGATTCAGAACCTGTCGGGATTAATTGATCTTGTAGTGCCTTGGCAAACCCAAACGCAACGGAGTCTGTTTCTTGAAATGCTGCACAACTCTACGCCTGAGTTCCTGAAGTTTGCCATTCACGCCTGCATCAACTGGGACAATGAAATCATGCCGCACAACTATATTCACTTTCATGGTAACCGCGACCCTTTATTTCCGGGCAGTCGTGCACTAAATGCCGAAATAGTGAAAGGAGGAAATCATTTCATGATTTATGAAAAAGGCGAGGAGCTGACCAGAAGGATTCAGCAGTATCTCGATAACTAGATTTAGTGCATAAAAAAACGCCGGACTTTCGTCCGACGCCTTTGACTTGAGGAGATTTTATTGGGATTATGCGATTGCATTTCCATTTTCATCCAATGTCAGTGTTTCTTTCTTAGTACCGTCAGTAACGATCACTTTGTAAGTAACACCTTCTTTACCTTGTACTGCAGTTGCAGATTCCACTTTCCAGCCTTCGTATTTATCGGCTTTCAATGTTTTTTGAACTCCTTCAGGAAGTTCTTCAGCTTTTAGGGCTTTTTCATCCTGAGCAGTCAACATCGCTAACTCGTTACTGTATTGCATGTGAAATGCAGTAGTGTCTTCTGATGGGGTTGCAGTAGTGTCTTGTTGAGCAAAAGCAATGGTTGATCCTGCGAACAAGGCGGCTGTTAAAAAAATACTTTTCATGAATACTGAGATTTAAAATTTGTAATTAACCTTCTACCTTAGAAGTGATATCCCATTAGTCAAAATCATGCCTCTGCACAAATCTTCACTAAATGACTTATTATCTGATGAATAGATAAAGCGAAATGTTGGAATAATGTAGAAACATTCTACAGGTTGGGTACAGGTTCAGCAGATTCGTGTATTATTTATTCGAAAAATTGCTGGGAATTCATATGGCTCTTGTGCGTATTTTTGAAAAAGAGATACAGAATTTATGACGGCCGAAGATTCAGTTTTTTTACCTGTGGCGCTGGGGTTGGTGATGTTCGGAATTGGGCTGAACCTCCACTTCAGCAATTTTAAATCTGTTTTTGTCGCTCCAAAGGCGGTTATATTTGGAGCTTTTGGTCAGATGGTGATGTTGCCGGTGATCGCTTTTGCCATTGCTGTTTTTTGGCCAATGGATAATATCCACAAACTTGGCCTCATACTGATAGCGGCGTGTCCCGGAGGTACTGCTTCCAATTTGGTTACCTTTCTGTTGCGCGGACGTGTAGAGTTATCGGTGGCCATGACGACCATCAACAGCTTTCTGATTTTGCTGACCATTCCGTTTTATATCCGGTTGGCCAGCCGTATGTTTATGGTTGATACCGGTCAGGTAGAAGTGGGTTTTTGGTATGTTTTTTCTGAAATTTTCTTCACTGTTTTAATTCCCGTTATTGCCGGAATGATGGTCAACAGCTGGATGCCGGATCTGACACAACGGTTGCGCAAACCACTCCGATATATTTTACCCGCTGTATTGCTTTGCGTTTTCGCGGTTGTTTTGTTTGGCGGAAACGGGAGTGGAGCAAAAGACGTAATGACGAATTGGGTGTTGTTTTTTCCTGCTTTTATCCTCAACATTGCTTCAATGCTGTTTGGACATTTTTCCGCAAAATTTATTGGAATCAATCACCGGGGAAGTTACACGATCGCTATAGAGGTCGGATTGCAAAACAGCGTCCTGGCAATATATCTGGCTTCGAGCGTAATCGGGCAGGAGGATGTGGCATTGATGGCGGTTATTTACGGTAGCTTTTCATTCTTTACTACACTGGGATTGGGATATTTACTTGAACAATCCGGTTACCGTAATCGAAGAAAATTAAAAGCTGACTAAGGAGCTTGTGGTTCCGAAGCATCGCTGAATACGTACTGAATAATATTGGCGCCCATTTGCAGCGCTTTCAGTCGGGTTTCTTCATTATTTCCGTGGACTTCGGCGTCTTCCCATGCATCACTGATATCGGATTCAAAAGTGTAGAACAACACCAACCGGCCCTCGTGAAACAGACCGAATCCCTGTGGTGGCTTCCCGTCGTGTTCGTGGATTTTAGGAAGTCCGTTCGGAAAGTAAAACCGCTGGTTGTATATCGGGTGAGAGAAAGGTAGCTCCACGAGCTCCTGATCCGGGAATATTTTCTGTAACTGCGGACGAATAAACGGATCCATACCATAGTTGTCATCGATGTGTAAAAATCCACCGCCCTCGAGGTAAGTGCGCAGATTCGATGCTTCAGCTGTGCTGAAAACTACATTCCCGTGTCCAGTCATATGCACGAAAGGGTAATTGAACAAATCCGGGCTTCCAACATCAACCGTAGCGACCTCTTCGTTGATCTGCATACCGAGTTGCTGATTGCAGAATTTCACAAGATTGGGTACTGCGGTGGGGTCAGCATACCAATCCCCGCCGCCTTTGTATTTCAGTACCGCCAGTTGATAAGATCCGTCCTGCGCATTGAGGAAAATGCTGGTAAAAATCAGCGATAAGGATATGATGAAGCTTTTCATGGACAACTATTAGAATATGTGTAGGTGTGTGTACTGTCGTCACAGGCAACAGATACAAGATACTGTTCTCCGCCCGAAAGTGAATAATTTCTGCTGGAACCTGGCGGAACGGTATCTGTCGGAACTTCAAGGCGGAGCACCAGAGCGGTATCGCTGCACAAATTGGTGAAGTGAAGGGTTCCTTTGAAATGTGCGTTGTAAACGGTGTTGAACTCACGGGTGAGCTGTGGTTCACAGATCCGTTCGATATCGGCTTTATTGCATGAGAATAAAAAACCCGTAACGAATAAGATGAGCAGTAATTTCAACGTCATAAATGCTTTAGTGAAACACAATGTACCGCCATCAAAGCAGCGGTTTCGGTTCGTAAACGATTTGAACCCAAAGATATTTCTTTCCATCCGGAATCCTTCGCCAATTGTACTTCGTCCATATCAAAATCTCCTTCGGGTCCGATCAGAATCATTACATCCGGCGACGGAGCTTCGTGGTGCAGATGTGGAAGGTTTTCGGAATGACAATGTGCAACGTATCGAGTCAACTGATCCGATTGGTTTTCCTTTATAAAGTCGGAGAACAAAACAGGTTCTGAAATTTCAGGAAGCCAGGCAGTGCGTGATTGTTTCATTGCAGCAATTAGCACTTTTTTACTGCGCTCCAACTTAATGACCTTTCTTTCGGAGTGCCTGCTTAGAATCGGTACAATTTGTTCAACTCCAATTTCGGTGGCTTTTTCAAGGAACCATTCAAAGCGGTCGATCATTTTAGGAGGGGCTACTGCCATGGTTAGCCGCACTGATCGCCGGGGCACTTTTTCGGTTTCAGTTATCGAAAAAAAGCATTGTTTACCGTGTGAACCTTCGTATTTCCCAATAAAACGATCACCGCGACCATTGAGAATTTCTGCAAGATCACCGGGTTGAATCCGCAAAACCCGAACCGCATGAACACTTTCTTCATGCGAAAGTACGAGTTGTTGCTTGGCTACATTTTCGGCATAAAATACGTGCATGGATGCAAAAGTAGGGAATTGCGCGGTGGAGGTGAAGAACATTGAAAGAGAATCAAAATATTGAGCGGAAAAGATGATTGTTTTAAACTTTCAGTCGGGCTTCTTTTTTACATTATTTTAACTCTGCTATTTGTTATGTGCCGGTGATATTTCTTAAATTCGAAAGAGATTAAAATTACTGGATGTATGTTCAGAAGATTTTATAAATCCAAAAGTACCACGGCCTCGGGGCAAAAAGCCGAAATTCTTGATGGCTTTTTAGATTATGATTTTGCATTTACGTGTAAAATCCTTTTCCCGATAGAATATTACCATACGCTTCCGGCAGATCCACGATTTGAGAATTTTGATGAGATGCGGGAATATCTCATTTCAAATTTAATTCCTGTGGAAGTGCAAAAGGATTTCTTCAAAAGCAGAGTATCCAGATCTCCTTTTATGAAGTCCGGGATTCCTGCGAACGGAAGTGCTTTGAAAGATTCCGATAAACAGGAACTTTTTCACTTCTGGCTCGATCAGCAACCCGTTACTACGCTCACCTGGGAAGCTGCCAAAAAGGAGTTCCTCCCAAAGCGACTGAGACATTTAGATGCGCGTTCTGCAAAAAATCATTTTCAACGATCGCAACCACTCAATCTTTACCTGCCGCAACTGGATGCGATTCCACATGATATTCTCATGGCATTACTGGATGTAATGCTCCGGATTTTCGGCAATACTGCTGTTGCCTGGCAGCCTAAAGAAGATTCATCAGCCGGTGAACGACCGCTGAAAGAGCTGATCAGAAATTTCAAAAAGACACGGTACGAAATGTCATTCATGGATAAACTTTATGACCCCTCCGGCAAATGGCAGGTTTTTATGCCCAAATCATCCTTTTACGTGTTGGTCGGATTTGCAGAAGAACAAGTGACCGCCGAACTGAAAAACAAAGGACTGGAAATAGAGGCAATAAGAGCCGGGTTGGATCAGGAAAAATTAAAAATCTGAGACACTAACACAAAAAAACCGCTCCGGATTCCGAAGCGGTTTTTCTGTTCATTTATGTTTTTTCGTCAGGCGTTCACACGAGTGTGCGGCGCGGCAGACTTTATCTCTTCGCTGGAATGTTCTTCGAATTTCTTGAAGTTATTCACGAATTTTTCAGCCAACGCGAGCGCGGTGTTATCGTATTTAGCGGCATCCTTCCACGTAGATTTCGGTGAAAGAATTTCATCCGGAACGTCGGGGCAGGAGGTAGGCATTTGAAGTCCGAAAATCTCGTGCTCCTTGTAATCAACATTTTCTAATTCTCCTGTGAGAGCAGCGGTGATCATTGCACGGGTGTAACGCAACTTAATCCGTTCACCTTCGCCGTACGCACCACCTGACCAACCTGTATTCACAAGCCAGACTTTTACATCCCGCTCATCCATCTTCTTGCCGAGCATCTCCGCGTATTTAGAAGGATGCAATGGCATAAATGGAGCTCCGAAACAAGCCGAAAATGCGGTTTGAGGTTCGGTGATTCCAGCCTCTGTACCCGCTACCTTGGCCGTATATCCAGACATGAAGTGATACATGGCCTGGCCTTTTGATAATCGGGAGATAGGAGGTAGCACCCCGTAAGCATCACAAGTCAGGAAGAAGATGTTTTTTGGATCTTTTCCTACCGACGGAACCATTATGTTGTCGATGTGATGAATCGGATAGCTGACGCGCGTATTCTCTGTAATCGTCGAATCTTCAAAATCCGGAACTGAAGGATCATTTTCGTCAAATCCGATATTCTCCAGTAAAGCGCCGAATTTAATAGCGTTAAAAATCTGCGGTTCACGCTCGGCCGACAGATCGATGGTTTTAGCATAGCACCCGCCTTCAAAATTGAACACGCTGCCATCTGCCCATCCATGTTCGTCATCACCAATTAATCGGCGGTTCGGATCGGAAGAAAGGGTGGTTTTTCCGGTACCCGAAAGTCCGAAGAAAACTGCAGTATCACCGTCTTGCCCAACATTGGCAGAACAGTGCATGGAAAGTACTTCGCGTTCATGCGGAAGTATGAAATTCAGTACAGAGAAAATTCCTTTTTTGATTTCACCGGTGTATCCGGTTCCGCCAATCAGAATCATTTTCTCGGTGAAATTAATCACAGCAAAATTGTGCTGACGGGTTTTATCGATGGCCGGATCAGCATAGAATCCGGGTGCACAGACGATATTCCACTCAGGAGAAAAGTCGCTGATTTCATCTTGATTGAGTCGCAGAAACATATTTTCGGCAAATAACCCCGACCAGGGCAGTTCTGCAACCAGCCGTACATTCATGCGATATTGATCATCGGCACATACATACGCATCTTTTACATACACATCACGACCCGACAAATAAGCCTGCATCCGGTTGAATAACCGGGTGAAATCATCGGGGTCAAATTTCAGGTTGATGTCGCCCCACCAAACGGCATCCTTCGTTTTTTCATCATACACCAGAAAGCGATCTTTCGGTGATCTTCCGGTGAATTCTCCGGTGTTGACGGCCAACGCTCCGGTGTGGGTTAACATTCCTTGTCCGCGGACAATCGTTTCTTCTACCAGCTCAGCAGGGGTTAAATTCCAGAACACGTTTTCTGCATTGTTTAACCCCAGGTAACTCAGGTCTGCATTATTCGGTTTTCTTCCGAATTCGTTCATAATGACTCAAATTGGTTAGACTTTATCGAATTGTTAAGCAAAAGTACGTTTTTTGTGAACAAGCGTGGAACCTAAATTCTACTATCCGTACACATTTCCTCGCCCAAAGTCGCCTAAAATCAAGAACTAATGATCGTTGGCGTAAATCAAATGTTATCAGCTTTTTTCTGAGATAGAGCAGCCATGAAGAGAACGATCCACGAAGAAATAAGTAAAAGGCCGCCGAGTGGTGTAATCCACCACAACCATGAGGAAATATTCAGGTGGATCATATGCCCGACGGCGAAAGCGAAAATAGAACCCGAAAAGCAGAACACGCCGGCCAACATTAACCGAACCGATAATTTCATCTGCGACGCGCGGAATCTGGAATAAACAGTAGCGATCACCAACAGCGAAATTCCGTGATAGATTAAATACCGTACGCCGGTTTCAAATGACTGGAGCAGTTGTGAAGGAAGATGTCGTTCGAGCGTATGTGCACCAAGCGCACCCAGAATAACAGCTATTGACATTAGTATTGCGGCTGTCGCAAAGAGTTTGTAGTTCATGGAAAGAAGTATAAAAAAATCCCTTTCGAAGGTACGAAAGGGATTTTATTCTGATTATGAGGGATAGTCTTATGGACGTTGATTCGACATCTTATCCATTTCCTGATTAAAGGTCTCTTTGAATTTTTCGTAGTCGTAGTCAATTTTCAGGCGCTCGTCATTTGTGATGCGCTCATTGATGGCGGCTACCAGATCCTGACCGGATAATTCAATCGCGATATAATATTTGTAATTCCCGGTAGAGTTTACCATTACCACTTCTTCGCAAATGGTTTTCACTCCGCTCAATTGCTGGTCGATAACTTCGCGGGTTAACCCTTCAAAACGTTCTTCAACTTCTTCACGATTGTTAAACTCTCTGGAGTTTACGTAGTTGTCCACCACACCTTTAATGGTCGTAGAAACTGAAGAAGCCAAATCGGCGCGCGCATTGCTGTAGGCTTTTTTCTTGGCGGTTGCCTGATCGGAACTTTCTCCGAGGTTGTTGGCGCGGAAGAATTTCTTATCGCTGAAATATTGATCGCCGGCGCAGTATTGTTTGACAAGTGTTTCACCGGATGGCGGCGCAGCTTCGGCGGCTTTTTTCTTTTTGCCACAGCTCACGGAGCCGAAAGCGAGTCCAAGCGCAAGCACGCTTAATGTAAGGATTCTGGGGTTGAGTAAAGCTTTCATATATTCTTTTTTAAAATTTAGAGGGTTTTTTTCACAAACTGTGCCAAAATTATCATTAATCCATTAGATAATGGCTTTCAAGGCCTTTTCCATAAAAGAACGATCAATTTTTTCGCGTCCGTTATCAAAGGCTTTCAGGCCGGCCCGCTCGGTTGTGTTGCTGACACCTTTCACATCATTAAACGATTGTTCATAATAAACATTACGACCGGAGGTATCCATAAATTTTACATTCATATCCAGATAGGCAATTGAAAAACCATTGCTTTCTCCTCCATTCCGGCTTTTGCCTTCAATTTTTACAATGATATCGGCCTGGCTTCGGTCCTGAGAAACGGGTAGTCCGTTTTTGATGATTTCATTGCTGAGGTGATCTTTAAGATGCGATAGTAACTGTCGCTGATTCAGGTTTTGTTCGTTGCTTTCGAGGTAAAAAACAGGGCGTTGAACTTCTATCGGCACCTTCAGATTAGCGGGTTGTAAACCTTTTACGAGCAGCCGCATTTCAGCATCAAGCGCCCGCGGATCGAATAGCTTTTCCAGTTCTACAGAGACTTCCAGCTCATTGTAAGTGCTTTGAAGATCGGGCCGGTCGATGGCGATGCTTACAGTTCCGGATGCATCGGTTTTACGCTGATTGAGCTGAATTCCAGCAGATGACCGGAACCGGGTAAGGAGGGGGATATTTCCCAGTCCGGCTCCCGAATGCTTATCAGAAGCGGTGATCATACAAACCTGATTAAATCGGTTTCCAAGGCTCAACGTGATGTTGTTCGGCTGAGCCTTCAATTGAATGCTCGCCGCCATTCGTTGGATTTCCTGCAAAATCGCATTGTCCAACAGGATCTCCTGGTCGTTGATCAGGTATTCATTACTTTCAGCCCAATACGGTTTAAGAACGCTTAGCGCGCGAATCTGAAGATCGAAAGCAGAGGTGACCTGTTGTTCGTTCCAGGCCTTCAATCCATTTTTATAAAAATCAGCTGCATTTTTTAGAACGGATTGTTTTTCAGATTCTTTCGCTGCATAATAATCGGCCCGATTCAATCGATAGAAAACCCAGTACTGTTGATCATTTTCCCAGTTATCAGCCAGCTCAAAACCTTCGAGATCTTCATCGGTGGTTGTCCGTATCGTTTCGATAAATTCTGATTGAAATTTATAATCCCGCTCCAACGTATATAAAATAGAATTGGATGAAACGTTGACTTTTATTTCGGAAGCCAGATCATTGAGGGCATTTTTCTTGGCGGTTTCCAAATAATCAGAATTTCCGGCTGTTTTTTGTGCCACGCCAATGCCGTAAAAATAAACGGATGATGCCGGTTTGCTCTGAACCCAATGAGGTTTTTCAACCACATCAGCCACTCTATTTTGTTCTGTTACCGGTTTCCGGCTGCAGGAGATTTGAAAAAGGGATACGCAAAGTAGAGTACAATACAACAGGTAGAAATTCTTCATTGCTGTGACATGTAGTTACCGATTTCGCCCGCTACTTCTCCGGCGATGTTCGAAAAAAGAGAATTGGATAATTCAGTCGTAGATTTTAACGTCCTTTTTGCCCGAAGTTTGTCGTCGATCTGACGCTTGGCTGCCGCAGATGCATTTCTGGTATTTCCGGTGGCTGGGTAGAGCATTGCAGTGTTGCCATCAAAAGCAGCATAATTTACACCGTCCTTCGCTTCGCGTTCAACAATTCGTGAAACCAGAATCTCACCGGTTTCCAACGAAAGGAGTTTATATTGAAAGGTGATCATAACAGAATTGGCAGCGGTATATTCGGTGTATTGAACAGGCTTATATCGTGTTTCAATATATTCGACTCCGGTTTCAGGACTTCGTTTTTTTACCTGATATCCTTCGTAGCCCTTTCTGGTTTCGGTCTGGAGTTTTCCTTTCATCTCCTTGTAATCCAGAATTTTTCCCGTGATTAAAGCCTGGGCACCGACCAGTTCTCCCACTGTTGTGGCTGTTTCGTCGTTAATGATTCCGGATACGCTGAGATGCTGTTCCTGAAGTATATGATCCATGTCACTGCGGTCAACGAAGCGTATAAACGGATCCGGTATTTTTGAAAGATCATCGAGCAAATACGCGCTCACCCTTTTCTCAATATTAGGTATTCTGGTGACGTTCTCGAAGGGCACCAGAGCAACTGTTATGCGGCCTTTATCAATTGCTTCCTGCTGCAAAATACGAGTGTCTTTAAAGTTGTCTGTTCGGCTCAGGATTTGAGAAAAGTAATCGTATGCCATCCGATGAGCACCGTTATCAAGGGCAACCTTTCCCTGAAGGTATAAAGGCTGACAGTAA
>CALDPJ010000272.1 GCA_937911795.1 uncultured Flavobacteriales bacterium
GGAAATTTTTCGTTGCGGCAGATACTCTTCCATCGACTCTCCCTGAAAGCCCTGACCTCCTATGGTGATTTCGCATGGAATACCGAACGTACCGGTTATTCCACCCTGTTTTGCCCGCACGCGAACATTATAATTTCCGAAGGATAATGCCGGAGATGCATTGGACAACTGTGCAACATAGCCAGCAGAATGAATCACACTCACCGGACCACCGCCAACAGGTTCAAATTCGAAGGTATAAGAATCGGCTTCGCAAACTGAATTACTGAGAATGAAGCCATCCGGTGCAATGGTAGCTCCGCAATATCCGTTGCGCAGAACGGGAGCCGGCACTTCACCGATCAAAATGGTGTGAGCAGCACCATAGCCACTCCAATCAGAGCCAATTGAAACCTCCACTGACACCTGATATTCGCTATTTGGAACCAGTCCGTCAATCCATGACAATCGAACGGTGGGATTTCCTGAACCGCGCGTGTACACAATTTCATTTCCATTATCGACTGTTCCATCCGCATCGAATTTCCAGCGGTAATTTCCTGCGCCCGAAACCGAATAAGCCGTTATCATATCACACAACTCATACGGAACGCCTTTCATATTGGTGGGATAATAACCGGGGCGGATCTCGGTAGTAGGGACAGTCATAGCGGTTGTGATGGTACAAACCGTATCGTATTCTCCCCACTGACCATCAACCCGCGCCTTAACGCGCACATCGTAGGTGGTGGCCAGTTCAATTCCATCTACCCATTGCAAACGGATGTGTGGATTTCCAGCCCTGTTGTATTCAACCAACTGAGTTCCTCCCTGTGGCACAAATTCCCAGCGGTACAATTCTGCATTGGCCACCGGAGTACAGGAAATAAAATCGCTCAAATTATATCCTGAATTGTTGCAGTAAGCATCTGCCACTTTTGTATCCGGAACACCAGTAACCAACGGAACGATAACCTGAACCTGGGATTGGCAACCCGATCCGTCGGTGATGGTACAAATATAGGTTCCGGGAAAAACGCCGATTGCTGTTGCCGTGGTCTGCATAAATGGATCGTTCCATTGATAGCTGTATGGACCTTGATCGCCGGTGACGGAAACGGTAGCCGACCCATTGGAAAATCCGAGCGTTGCCATGGTACTCGTCGTTTCTATAACGGTATTGTTGTCTTCAATGGTAAGGTACAGCGTTACTACGCTGTCGCAACCTGCACTGTTGGTGTACATCAATGTATATTCTCCGCTTTCTGTGGCGATCTGACCGTTTGGCGCGAGATAACTGTTGCACGCAGTCTGATAAATCGTATCGGCTGTAGCTTCCAGAATGGTCAGGTCAAGCACCACCACACTGTCGCATCCCGCAACATTGGTCAATACCTGCTCATAAATTCCGGAAGCGGAATAGGTTTCGTTGTTCAAAACATACGACTCGCAACTGGTCGCAGATAATTCTGTTGCAGAACTGTTGAGAATGGTGAGATTAAGCGTAACCACACTATCGCATCCCGCAAAATTTTCGAGGGTTTGGATATACGTGCCGGAGGAATCATATTCTGCGCCGTGGTATTCAAAAATATCGCAGGCTGTTGTATCTATGGTGTTACTGCTGGAAGTGAATATTCCTATGCTCACCACGTCGGAGATTACACTACAGCTACCCGCACTAATCATTGCGCGATACCAGTTTTGCCCGGTGATACCGGATTCTGACAGATCGAGAGAATCGGCTACGGCTCCTTCAATATCTTCAAAATCAATATTGTTTACTGAAAACTGCCATTGAATATTTCCCTCAAACCCAGAAAGAACGAGTGGAGCAATTTCAGCGCCGTCACATACCAATTGATCGACCGAAACAGTACCTGCCGAAAGATTGCTGTCGTGAATAAATCCCTGCCAGCTCAGAAATGGATATCCGGAGTTGTCGGTGGCATTAATTCCCCAGGTATCGTCGTCACCGTTGATTGTTTCGCACTGATAATCCCAACCAGCAGAAAGATAGGGAGCAATAGCTTTCATTTCTGAAGTGGTGCTGCCTGTTCCACCGGCAGAATTGGCCTGGCCTGAAGTGGTGGTATTCCAGAATGAATGGTTGACCGATGCCGGAGTTGAAGTCCCTCCTACCAGCCCACCGAAATCAGAAGCCCCGGAAACAGAACCTGTTGAATAGGATGAATAGACAATTCCCGTAAGCAAGCCAACCAAACCGCCTGCATAAGCGTTGGCCGATACGCTTCCGCGGGCATAACAATTTGTAATCTCGGAGGAATTGAGTACCAAGCCGACCAAACCTCCGGCGCGGCTTCCGGAACTTTGTGTGATTGTAACATTCCCTGTCGCGAATGAATTTTGAATGGTACAGGCACCGTCGCCGCCCAATACACCTACCAATCCACCAAGGGCGCTCATGCTTCCGCTAACATTGGCAGTACTCGAGCAACCGTCAATGACCGATGATGTTGAATCATTAGAATAGACATCTCCGAGCAATCCTCCTGTATTGCTCCATCCGGTTCCGGATTCGGTGACAGTTATTACTCCCGTAGAATGGCAATTGCTCACAGCAGTTCCGGATACTTTTCCGGCGAGTGCTCCGGCACCATGTTTGGCATTTATATCAACACTATTCAATTTAATGTTCCTGAGTTCCGCATCTAGGACTTCTCCAAATAACCCCTGAAATGACTGAGGGCGATTCAGATAAATCCCCGTAATTTTAAATCCTCCTCCATCGTATATTCCGGTGAATGGAACAGAGCTGTTTCCGATCGGATTCCAGCCTTCCGGATCATAATAGCAACCATTGGCAGTCAACGATGCATTGATATTCGCCTTCTGTATATAATTGTATCCCCAGCGCGAAGGGTTTTCTGCAATCCACCTCAGATGACCGAAGCTTGTGATTTCGTAAGGGATGGTTGTTCCGTTTCCGACTTCAGGTGCCACTGCAAGTCCCAGCGGTTGAACGGTAATGGTAATCATATTGGAATAAGCTGTATTTCCGTCTGTAACCGCCGCACGATAAAAAGTCGTGGCCGAAAGAGTTCCCATTTTATCCGACGAAAGTATTGATGAAGTTGCGCCGGAGATGTTGTTCCAAGCGCCTGTTTGGATCGTTAAAATCTGCCACTGTACACTTCCCGAATAACCACTCAATGTAAGCGGTGCCGGCTGTGTTCCTTCACAAATGGTTTGGTTGGAAGAAGCTACTCCTGCTGTCTGCGCAACGGATGCCTTGAGAAACCCAAATGATAGTAAAATTAATAATCCTCCTGCAAATGCCTGTAAACGATTCATAGATTTGGTTTTATATAGAAAGTTTCCTGATGTCTCATTGAAGCCACCGATTTCTAAATACTTTCGGTCTCCAATCTTTCGTCCTGTACGTACGATTCCGGTTATGGTTTAGACCAAACGACCAATGCCAGTTCGCGAACGATCTGGAGCATTTCTGAAGAGATCAATTAAGAACGGTCTGTAAAAAAGAAACCCGGCAGAAGCGGATTCTGCCGGGATCAAAAATCAGTTCCGGAAACTTCTGCCGGAAATAATGCAGGTTATTCCACAATGAACATTTCAGTCGCGAAACGTTCTCCATCCACCACCACGTGCAACATGTACAGGCCACTGGCCACGTCTCCTCCGAAGCGAATGATTCTGTTCAGATTACTGCTGTTGTGCGGGAAGGATTCGTGTCTGATCTGACGGCCAAAAGAATCATATACAACCAGCTCTACTTCCTGTTGAGCTTCGTGCAAACCGGAAACGTTCAGATGCATTTCTCCTCCCTGTACCGGGTTTGGATACAACGTTATTTCACCGGAAACTCCGGATGATTTGAATACCACCATTCCTCCACCTTCAGAAAATGGTCCATCGATCGTAATGGGACAAGCGTTTCCAAATTCCCCCAGCATACCGGCCTGACTCACCCGAACGCGAACATTGTATTCGCCGGGTGACAGCGCAGGATTGGCATTGCTGAAGAAAGCCACATAATTACTACTTCCAATCATCCGGACAGGACCTCCGCTGACCGGTTCGAGTTCGAACTGGTAATAATCCGCTGCGCAAACTGATGTAGATAATACATATCCGTTGAGCGCGTATGTCTGGTTGCAATAAGCCGATCGTACAACGGGCTGTACAACTTCTGCCAGTTGCAGTTCGTGGATAGTTCCGAAGCCTCCCCAATCCGTTC
>CALDPJ010000273.1 GCA_937911795.1 uncultured Flavobacteriales bacterium
CAACCATCGCCGAAGTGGAGGAACTCGTTTCCGCCGGAGAACTCGACCCAAACAGCATCCACACCCCGGGCATATTCGTGCAGCGCATCTTCCAAGGGGAAAAATTTGAAAAGCGCATCGAGCAAGTAACGGTGCGGCCCCGCCCCTGATTCCCCGCTGCCGGGGAGAACACCCATTCGACAAATACAAAACAAAATCATTCATGGCACTGACAAAAGAAGGAATCGCACAAAGGATTGCCCGGGAGTTGAAAGACGGGTATTACGTGAACCTCGGAATCGGCATTCCCACCCTGGTGGCCAATTATGTTCCACAGGGAATCAGCGTAGAGTTTCAATCTGAAAACGGATTGCTCGGTATGGGTAAATTCCCTTACGAAGGAGAAGAAGATGCCGATTTAATCAACGCCGGCAAACAAACTGTCACCTTACAACCCGGAGCCTGCTTATTTGATTCTGCAACCAGTTTTGCCATGATCCGCGGAAAGCACGTTCAGCTTACGGTACTGGGAGCCATGGAAGTCGCCGACAACGGTGACATCGCCAACTGGAAAATTCCGGGCAAAATGGTAAAAGGAATGGGTGGCGCAATGGATCTTGTGGCCTCTGCCGAGAATATTATTGTTGCCATGATGCATACCAACCGCGCCGGAGAATCAAAATTGCTGCGGCAGTGTACACTTCCGCTCACCGGAGTGGGGTGCGTGAAAAAAATTGTCACCAATCTGGCGTTTCTCGAAGTTACTCCCGATCGCGGTTTCCGTCTTCTGGAAAGAGCTCCCGGAGTGAGTGTCGAGGAAATTCAGCAGGCTACAGAAGGAAGATTAATAGTTGAGGGTGATATTCCGGAAATGAGCATTTAAAAGTACGGCAACCGGTAAGATTAATTCTTGACCCACTTTTTACGAACCATTTTCTGCCCATCCTTCAGTTCTAATAAATAAAATCCTACGGCTAAACTACTCACGTCGATAAAGGTAGTATGAATTCCCAACAGCCCGCTTTGAACAATCCGGCCGAAACTGTCACGGATAAAATATCGACTGCCGGCCTCGAATGATGTATGTCTTACAGCCAGTTGATAATAGGCCGGATTGGGATAAATGTCTATCGGAAAGTGAGGTTGACGAATGGATGAGCCGCTGGAGTCATCACAACAATGCAATACAAATTCGTCCATCAACTTAACGCGGTGCGCGATCCAATTGGTTGTGTAATTCAGGTCGTCCGCCTTGTATTTGAAATCCGCCCAGGCTATCTCTTCACGGTCGTACACACCATTGGAGGATAATAAATTATGGTTCTCTACAATTCTTGCGGTCATGGTTTCAGGAGTGATGAGCGACGCTCTGAGTTCGGTCCAGCGTGTTTTAAGTAGCTCACCGAATCCCGAAGAATAGCAGTTTTCCAGCAGGCGGTCATATAATCCATTACTCAGAAGGTGCGGTACTTCGCCCCAACGTTGTCCCATCCAGTCATTTCCGAGGATACCATCCAGATCCCATGGAACATAAAAGTATGGGTCATCAGTTTGGTATCGCGCGACAAATGCATTCTTGCCGACATTATCCTGGGCGTAAATGAGGTTGATATAAATGAAATAGTCTACCGCATTTCCGAGATGAAACAACATGTCGATGTTTTCGCCGAACGTGCTGTCTGGCGATTGAAGGACAAAAGCCTTTAAATCAAATAATCTACTCCAGTTGGTTTTCATATCTCCTTTAGGATACTTCATTTCATATCCGTCCCAGGTTCTTTTCTTGTTGTTGAAAAAACCCAGAAAATCAAACGTTACAAGACCGGAAGCATAATCAAAGCCTTTGTATAATTCTCCCTGAACACCGGTGCTGTCTGAAAATGCGCCCAATTGTAATTGCTTCCGGTCGACTCTTTCAGTAAGTAAATACACTCCGCGATATTCACTGTTGAGAAAAACTTCAATATAGCGCGATCGGGTTCCAGATTCTGCCTTCGGCGAAGATTCGAGGTAGTACGGAATATGCAGATCCTGCCATAACATGTGTGCGGTTGCATTTCGCAACCTCAGCGGTTCGTTGTACATCGGCAAAAGAATCCAGTCGTCATCCTTCCGGAGATCCAATAATTTTACATTGCGCGTTTGGGTTGCAACTTCATCCATCCAAAATTCAACACGAAGCGATTTTTTCGGAAGCGTTTGAGAAAATCCACCCCGTATTTTGAGTCCAAGATCTGAATTAAGAATGTTTCCGTCGCTGGTAGC
>CALDPJ010000274.1 GCA_937911795.1 uncultured Flavobacteriales bacterium
CGAAAATTCGCGCTTCCTGAAAACAGGAGAAACGGTTTTTGTTCAGACTTGTCTGCAACGGGCTGTCTACAGGTAATGACGGCACACGCAGCCACATTTCTGATTTAAAAAAAATCGTAGTTTTGTGAACCTTTAATAAACGCTGAACACGCATCTATGAATGATTTTAAATTCAAATTCGGCCAATATCTTTTCCCTGGATTGCTTGTCGTTGTTGGATTACTCCTCCTTATCACCGGCACCAATCAAAACTGGATGTTTAAACTCGGAGGAGCGGCAATTGCCATTGTCGGCATCGTTACCTGCCTGAAAATTGCCGGCATTATCACCAAAAGCGTCAGCATTGTAGTAATGGTCATTATGGTTTTAGGATCGGTAGGTATGGCCTACTTAGATTACCATTCCATCGACTCACGATTAAAATTTCTCGAGAAAAAAGACCTGATCGCATCCCATGTAATTCAGCGACTTAAGGACATCCGGACTGCTGAAGTGGCCTACCACGAAGCAAACGGAAGATATACCGCCAACTGGGATACCCTCGAAAACTTTATCCTGACTGGTGAAGTTCCATTGATTCAAGCCTATGGAGAAAAGCCGGATACGCTTTCTGAAATGGAGGCAATCGAAATGGGATTGATTGTCCGCGACACCGTTTATCAATCTGTTCTGGAAACCGAATTTCTAACCGAGGCGGCATTGCGTCAACGCACTTATTCCTTTCATGTAGATTCTTTGCGGTACGTCCCATTTAGCGGGGGCCAGACATTTGATCTCGAAGCCGGACATATCCTCGACGCTTCCGGTAGAAAGAGCGCGGTGTTCGAAGCTAAAGATCCCGATCCTTTTGACGGTGAGCCGTTGCAGGTAGGAGATATGGATAAAGTTTCTGTTTCCGGAAACTGGACCGAATAGCCATTATTCTATAGAACCATCGCTGATATAAACTATAGCGACTGCCATTTATCCATATGCATTGATCATGCTGGAATCGCTGCATCCCTGCAAAACAACCAGAAGTTTCACGTCAGGCACCACGAAGTTTTACCGGTAAAAAATGCCTCCAACCCGGTTAGTCTGCAACCGGCACTCGATCAGCTAAAACGATTTTCGGCCGCTCAATCGGTTTCCTGCAGCTTTAACTTTCCGGGCAACACCCTTGTTCCGGAAGCAGTTTATCGGGAAGATCATCAGTCGCATTATCTCTCTTTTAACATTGATACAGACGCCGGTCAACCGGTAGCCAGCGACCAGCTATCGCTGATAGAAGCCCGCAATATTTATGAACTTCCTGAATTGTATCAACCGGTAGGAAAGCTTTTTCCGCAATGCCGGTTTTTGCACGAATCATCCGTGGAAATTGAACTTGCGTTGCGGTTGAGCCGGTTATCGAAAACCGATTCGATCTTTTTGTTTTTCTCTGATAAATTTTTCCGCCTGATCATCGTTCAGAAAGAGCAACTTCAATTGGCCAATACTTTTCAATTCGGATCAGAAATGGATGTGGCTTATTATGTACTCTATGTTCTCGATCAGCTCGGAATCAAAAGTGGAGAAACCGCCACTTTTGCCGCCGGTGCGATTGAAGAAAATGGCGCGGAACTGAATATGCTGCGCGAATACATCGGGCCGGTAAAAATATTAAGAGAAAGCCCGCTCGCGGATTTGCAATTCCAAAATACCGTTGATGCCCACCGTTTCTTTACACTTTTTCACCAGGTGCTGTGCGTATCATAGGCGGCAAGTTCAAAGGCCGGCGACTGCAACCACCGGTTCAGCCGGGTGTGCGGCCCACCACCGATTTTGCCCGCGAAAGCCTGATGAATTTGCTCAAAAACCGAATGGATCTTTCTGAAATCCACGCGTTGGATCTCTTTTGCGGAACGGGCGCCATCAGTTTCGAGCTCGCCTCACATGGGGCTAAATCAGTAACCGCGGCAGACAAGAACCCAAAGCTGCTTTCCTTTATCCGCCAACAGGCAGAACTACTCGATTTGCCGATTAAAACACTGCGTGTGGATATCTTCAGGTGGATCAAAAAAAACCGCGGCACATATGATTTTATTTTTGCCGATCCACCGTACCACATCGACCATCATGAAGATATTCCTAAATTCGTTCTGGAATCGGGTTGGCTGGCAAAAGGCGGCTGGTTGGTGGTAGAACATCCGGACACGATCGACTTCAGCAAACACCCTGACTTCGAGTCGCACCGGGTGTACGGAGCCGTCCATTTTAGTTTTTTTAATCACGAATAAACGCGTTATGAGGATTGCAGTCTTTCCGGGTTCATTCGACCCCATTACCAAAGGACACGAGAATATCGTTAAAAGAGCATTGCCCCTCTTCGACCAGATCATTGTGGCTGTGGGTGTGAACTCCAGTAAAAAAACATTGTATCCGCTGGAAACGAGGATGGCGTGGATCAAAGCTACCTTCAACTTTGAGCCGAAGGTAAAAGTCGAGTCGTACGAAGGACTGACTGTTCGGTTCTGTCTCGAAAAACAGGCAGGATTTATCCTCAGAGGCCTCCGCAATGCTGCCGATTTTCAGTTTGAAAAAGGAATTGCACAGATGAACCGAGACATGGTGAGCGGCGTAGAATCTGTTTTTTTAATGACTTCTCCCGAGTATTCGGCAATAAGTAGCACAATTGTGCGTGACATCATTCGGAACGACGGCGACGTCAGTAAATTTTTACCGAATGCAATCGACATCAATGGCGAATTTTAGGAGTGTACTGCTGTGCGCAGTAGTTTTGTGGGCATTTTCGGTCCGGGCGCAAAGCACCGTAATTAAAGGCAAAGCTCCGGATTATGCCGGACATCAGGTGCTGGTGTACACCGAAGCCGATGCCCTCAGCCAAAAGCCGGTGATGCTGACCGAAACGGTTGTAGATGCCAATGGCGATTTTAGGATTAGCATCAACCTTGAGGAAACAAAGCCGTTGCGAATATCCATCAATCACGTTTCGGGATATCTGGTAGCGCAATCTTCGAAAACATACGACATCTTTTTCCCGGCGTTGCAGGAAGATCAGGTGCGCAGTTTCAGTGGAACGACTTATACCGAACTGATTTTTACAGATCCTTCGAAGGAGGATATTAACGCCATCCTCAGCGACATCAATTTTGCAGTGGATTCTATGTTGATGGCAAACGTGTCATCGGTCGGCTCCAGGTACTTTCAGCCTAAATTAAATGAGTTTGAAGCGGAGATGAAAAATCGTTTTGGAAAATCCGATGATCCATACATTCTCCAGCACCTGAAGTATACCTTGGCCATTACCGAATTCAGCACGCGATCCTATACCCGTCTGGATTTGTACAAACGCCATTTGGCCGATGGAAGCTGGCAGATGCATCCCACCTTTTTCAATTTCATCCGCAGTTATTTTCAGCAATACTTCAAACGCTTCGAAGCCAATTACGGCAGCGATCTGATATTGCCTGCATTGAAAAAAGAATCACCCGGTGAAGAATTACTCGGGCTGATGCAAAAGGACAATCTCCTGAAAAATGACACACTTCGGGAACTGGTTGCCATTCATGCCCTGATGGAAAGCTTTCACAATGACTACAGCCGGAAGCAGATCGTTTCAAGCCTGAGGTATATTTCAGAATCGGGTACTACCGGTTTTGTCAGAAAATCAGCGAGTAACACAATAGATGTGCTCACAGCCACTACGGTTGGGTTCGATGCCCCCGAACTCAGTTTTTTCAACCAGTACAACGAATTGGTATCGCTGGATCAGTTTAAAGGAAAACACGTTTACCTCGAATTCATTTCCACGTGGTGCAGCGATTGCAAACGTGAGCAAACCATTCTGCCCGATTTGCGTGGAGAATACGGCGATGTGGTAGAAATTGTAACTGTGGTGGTGGATTCTCCGCGCGAAGATTTTCAGCGCTACCTGGCCTCCAACCCTCATTATAACTGGAACATTCTGTATGACGACACCGGCTACCAAAGCATCGACCGCTACCGGGTGCGGTCATTACCTTATTATTACCTCATCGACCCCGAAGGAAAATTAATGCTGTCTCCTGCTCCATCCCCGACAGATGGTGTTGTAGAACAGCTCTACCCGATTTTGCAGAAGGCAAAGGAGTCTAAAAGGCTGAAGGTTGGGGAATGATACACCAACACGCAAAGATTTCACGCGAAGCCGCGAAGTTTAGGTAAGACGCAAAAATGAGACACACCCCCAGCCCCGCTCAAGAGGGGAAGTGTGTCAGGCGCTGGGAGCGCCGGATCCTCCGGTTGGAGAAAATGAGAATATCGATTATTGGAATAAAATTTCAGTTGATACTCCTTTTGTCATTTCGACCTTAGCAAAAATTATTGCGGCAAGGCTAAAGCGATGAAAGCCGCGGCAATCACCTGTCGGCGAGGTAGGGAGAAATCTTTATAAAATCTACAATTTTTCCGGTTAATAATCAGCCATGGGTTATCCAAAAAAGTGAGGCTGGTTTAAGGTTAAACAGCCTACTCCTTCTCCTTTCTCCTCGAAATTTCATCGCGGATGCGGGAAGCGGCTTCGTAATCTTCGCGGTCAATGGCCGACATCAATTGCTCTTCCAGCTCTTTTAAAGAAAGATCTTCAGCACCCATCTCGATCTGCCGTTCTATCTCTTCCATTTCTATTTCACCCGGACTGGTGCCGCCCTCTTCATCCTCATCCAGGATAATTCCGGCAGAACTGAGGATAAATTCATAGGTGTAAATAGGCGCTTTGAAGCGGACAGCGAGAGCTACCGCATCTGAAGTGCGGGCATCAATCTCAAAAATTTCGGGATTGTTGATCCGCGAACAACTCATCTTGGCGAAGAAAATACCTTCCACCAGATTGTAGATGATGACTTCTTTTACAACCAACTCAAATGTATCGGCGAAAGTTTTGAATAAATCGTGGGTCAGCGGCCGACTGGGCGTCATTTTTTCGATTTCAATCGCTATGGCCTGCGCCTCGAATCCGCCAATGATCACCGGCAAGCGACGTTTGCCATTTTTTTCACCCAATACCAGTGCATATGCACCAGATTGAGTTTGGCTGTATGTTAACCCAACGATGTCCAGACCAATTTTCTCCATTCTACCTACGCAGGTTAGCGATTTTGAGCTGTTTTATGAAGTTCTAAGATAACACTTTATTTGTTGGCGTTGAATTCTTTTGCGGCTTCAATCAGTTTCGGAACCACTTCAAAAGCATCGCCAATGATACCGTAATCTGCTGATTTGAAAAAAGGTGCGTCGGCATCTTTGTTGATCACAACGATCACCTTTGATGCATTCACACCGGCAAGATGTTGAATGGCTCCCGATATTCCGATGGCAATGTACAAATTCGGACGGATCGCTACACCAGTCTGACCAACGTGCTCGTGGTGCGGTCTCCATCCGGAATCGGCAACCGGACGGGAACAGGCGGTTGTTGCGCCCAGTTCTTTGGCCAGCTCTTCTACCATTCCCCAGTTTTCCGGTCCTTTTAATCCACGACCTCCGGAAACTACGAGCGTAGCTTCGGGCAGCGGAACCGATCCATCGGTGCTGGTGGGTTCAAACGATTTTACCGTCACATTAGATGCTCCACCGTCGAAATCGATGGTTTCTACTGTTGCATCTCCGCCGCCTTCTGTCAATCCAACAGAATTCGGCATTACAGAGATTACTTTCTTATCGCTTTTCAGTTCAAAATTGGCAATGGCTTTTCCGCTGAAAACGTCCTTCTTCACTTTCCAGGAGCCATCGGTTTCGGGAACCGCAGTAACACCAGAAACTGCCGCTGCATCCAGTCGGGCAGCCAGCCGCGGCGCAACAGTTTTACCGCTGTGGTCGTGCGTAAAAATGACGGTATTAATACCTTGCTCATCCGCCAACTTAGCCATCAACCGGGTAATTCTTTGTCCGTCGAATGCTTTAATTGCAGACGCCACAATAACTTTGGTTGCACCATACTTTCCCAAACCGCCATCACCGGTGATATCACCATAGGTTACCGCAATGGGTTCTGCACCCATGGCTTTGGCATAACTTACCGCTTCATAACCGGCCTTGGTGATTTTTCCTTCTCTATGATCTACAAAAACTAATGCTTTCATTTTTTTGTTTTGAATGGTTCTACAAGCACCTGCCCGATTAAATCACTTTGGCTTCGCGGTGCAGTAATTCTATCAGCTCTCCTGCGTTTTCGGCGTCAATGTATTTAACCTGTCCTTTTGCCGGCGGATGCTCGTACTGATGAACAGCGGTTAAACGATCTGCATCCACAGCTTCAACCACTTCGAGCGGCTTGGTGCGCGCAGCCATAATACCGCGCATATTCGGAATGCGCTGCTCTGCCATTCCTTTGGCAGCACTTAACACAAACGGTCCCTGAACTTCGAGTACTTCGGTGCCGCCCTGAACTTCCGAAACGATGGTAGCCGTTGTTCCGCTAACATCGAGTTTGGTGGCCAGAGATACATAAGGAAGGTCGAGCAACTCAGCGATCATGCCTCCTACCTGTGCTCCATTGTAATTAATGGTCTCTTTTCCGGTGAGGATCATATCAAACGATTTGTCCTTTGCGTAAGCCGCAATTTGTTTTGCCACATACAATGCATCGGTAGGATCGGCATCTACGCGAACAGCATTATCGGCTCCGATTGCGAGTGCTTTTCTGATGATGGGCTCATGATCAGCCTTTCCGACTGAAATGGTGGTTACCGATCCGCCATTGGCTTCTTTCAGCTCCAGCGCACGCACCAACGCGTACCATTCGTCGTATGGGTTCACGATAAACTGAACTCCGTTTTCATCAAATATGGTATTGTTTTCAGTAAAAGCAATTTTCGCCGTAGTATCGGGTGCTTTACTGATGCAAACGAGTATCTTCATGGTTAATTTTTTAATCGAAATCGCGTCAAAAGTAACCAAAATTGAACAAGTATCGGACGTGATTTGGTGCAAATAGAAACCAAAGTGGTGTTGAGTTGTTCATAGTTTTATTGTATCGATATTCGCTGTGTATAATCGCCGGAGAAAAAGACGGGATCATTATTTAATTTCATCAGGGAAATTTGATGCGCATAATTCCTACTTTTGCGCCTTATTAAAGAAAAAGCCATGAGGACTGTACAGTTTAGAGAGGCCGTAGCAGAGGCCATGAGCGAAGAAATGCGCCGGGATAAAAATGTGTTTCTGCTGGGCGAAGAAGTTGCCGAATACAACGGTGCTTACAAGGCCAGTAAAGGAATGCTTGATGAATTCGGTCCCGAGCGGGTACTCGATACGCCCATTGCAGAACTTGGCTTTACCGGTATTGCTATAGGCGCTGCCATGAATGGTTTAAGACCCATTGTTGAATTTATGACCTGGAATTTTGCCATTCTTGCGGCTGACCAGATCATTAACAACGCTGCAAAAATCCTCCAGATGTCGGGTGGACAATATCACATTCCGATTGTTTTCCGGGGCCCGAATGGTCCAGCCGGACAATTATCCGCCACCCATTCTCAGAGTTTCGAAGCCATGTATGCGCACGTTCCGGGTTTAAAAGTCGTAACGCCTTCCAATCCGAAAGATGCGAAAGGGTTAATAAAGGCTGCCATTCGTGACAACGATCCGGTACTGGTAATGGAATCGGAAAAGATGTACGGCGACAAAGGCGAAATTCCGGAAGGAGATTACCTCATTCCGATCGGTGTTGCAGAAATTGTTCGAACCGGAACGGATGTGACTGTGGTTTCTTTTGGAAAAATCATGAAAGACGCACGCAAGGGCGCCGAAGAACTGGCCAAAGAAGGTATTGAGGTTGAACTCATCGATCTGCGTACCATTCGTCCGCTGGATATCGACACCATTGTTAAGTCGGTGAAGAAAACCAACCGTCTCGTGATTCTGGAAGAGAGCTGGCCTGTAGCATCGATATCGTCCGAAATAGCATACCGCGTACAACGGCATGCCTTCGATTACCTGGATGCACCCATCCGCAGATTAACGATGAAAGATACTCCACTACCATTTGCTACTACCCTGATTGAAGAAGCGATACCCAATGTCGGGGATCTGATTCGGGCAGTAAAAGATGTTCAATACAGATAAAGCCGGAATCAACCACCACGCTTTTAACCGAAACACAAAAAACCGGCAACAACAGCTATAAAGGTCTATAGACTAAAAAGGCCTATTTTTGCCGACCGTATTAAAAAAGTAAAAACCAAACTGAAATGGATAACATTATTTATTTAGTGCCTTTGATGGCATTGATTGGCCTTGTAGTAATGGCCGTTAAAGCCCGATGGGTAAACAAACAAGATGCCGGCGACGAAAAGATGGCCGGACTGGCGCTACACATCCGCGAAGGAGCCCTGGCTTTTCTGGCTGCAGAATACCGCGTACTTTCAATTTTCGTGGTGATCGCCGGAATTTTACTTGGTTTTATTTCTTTTATGGTTCCGCATTCGCACTGGTTTATTGTGATAGCCTTTGTTATCGGAGCAGTGTTTAGTGCTGTTGCGGGTAACATCGGAATGCGCATTGCCACCGCGGCCAACGTTCGCACCACCCAGGCAGCACGAACCAGCTTAAAGAAAGCATTGAATGTTTCCTTCAGTGGAGGTACGGTAATGGGATTGGGAGTTGCCGGTCTCGCCGTATTCGGTTTGAGCGTGTTGTTCATTATTCTGTTTGGATGGCTGATGGGTGGAGAATGGACCAACACAGACGACATGACCATCGTGCTCGAAGCACTTGCCGGTTTCTCACTCGGCGCCGAATCCATTGCCCTCTTTGCCCGTGTGGGAGGTGGAATTTACACCAAAGCTGCCGACGTAGGAGCGGATCTCGTAGGAAAAGTAGAAGCTGGAATCCCGGAGGATGATCCACGGAACCCGGCTACCATTGCTGATAATGTTGGAGACAACGTTGGAGACGTAGCCGGTATGGGTGCCGACCTTTTCGGTTCGTATGTGGCAACGGTACTTGCAGCTATGGTTCTGGGGAATTATGTCATTAAAGACATGGGCGGATCAATCATTGACGATGGTTTCGGTGGAATCAGCCCGATACTTTTACCACTGGTAATTGCCGGACTTGGAATTATCTTCAGTATTCTCGGAACGCTGGTTGTAAAAATCAAAAATGAAAACGCCAAAGAAGCAGAAGTTCAGTCTGCATTGAACCTGGGTAACTGGGGATCTATTGTTTTAACCGCCATTGCATCATATTTCGTTATTGATTTCATTCTTCCGGATGTAATCCAGATGGATTTCTTCGGCGAAGGAGTGAAAGACATCGATTCTCTTCGCGTATTTGGCGCAGTATTGGTCGGTTTAACCGTGGGAGGAACAATTTCATTCTTCACCGAGTATTACACCGGTCTGGGTAAAAAACCGGTTCTGGACATTGTGCAGAAATCAAGCACCGGACATGCCACCAACGTAATTGCTGGTTTAGCTACAGGTATGATGTCGACCTTTGCTCCTATTCTTTTGTTTGCCGGTGCGATTTGGGGATCTTACGAGTTGGCAGGTTTTTACGGTGTTGCAATCGCTGCTTCGGCAATGATGGCTACTACTGCCATGCAACTGGCCATTGACGCATTCGGACCGATTGCTGACAATGCCGGGGGAATCGCCGAAATGAGCGGATTGCCCAAAGAAGTGCGTGAAAAAACAGACATTCTGGACTCGGTAGGAAACACTACAGCGGCCATCGGTAAAGGTTTTGCCATTGCATCGGCAGCATTAACCGCCCTGGCTTTGTTTGCCGCCTACGTAACGTTCACCGGCATCGATGGTATCAACATCTTTAAGGCCGACGTGCTTGCCGCGCTGTTTATTGGAGGAATGATTCCGGTTGTTTTCTCTGCTCTGGCAATGAATTCAGTAGGAAAAGCAGCCATGGAAATGGTTAAGGAAGTACGACGACAGTTCCGCGAAATTCCAGGCATTATGGAAGGTACCGGCAAACCGGAATACGCCAAATGTGTAGATATTTCAACCAAAGCTGCCATCCGCGAAATGATGCTGCCCGGAGCTTTGACCATTGTTACGCCTGTCATTATTGGTTTTGCAATGGGAATGGAGCCGCTCGGAAGTTATATGGCTGGTGTTACCGTATCTGGTGTGTTGTGGGCAATTTTCCAGAACAACGCTGGTGGTGCGTGGGACAACGCTAAAAAATCATTCGAAGCCGGAGTTATGATCGACGGTGAAATGACCTACAAAGGTTCTGAAGCGCACAAGGCTGCTGTTACCGGTGATACTGTAGGTGATCCGTTTAAGGACACTTCTGGTCCATCGATGAACATCCTTATTAAGCTCACCTGTCTGGTTGGTTTGGTCATCGCTCCTTTGCTGGCTCAATACAATGCAGAAGCCGAAGTGGTGTCTGATGAAACAACAGAAGCTGCAATTCGCGGTGATGAGCGCAGCTTTCGGGTTGACGAAAGAACCATGAATCTGACTCCTCAGGACATTGTGGTAGACGGTGCAACAAATCTTGAATCTGTAAGCGGATACATTCAATGGGAAGCTGCCAAAGTTGGTGGTGAACACAACGGAATGGTGAAAATTCTGGATGGTCGTCTGGCAGTGAAAGATGATCGCGTCGTAGATGGAATGATCCGAATGGCCATGACCTCAATTAATGTTCTGGACATAGAAGATAAAGAGAAAAACCTGCGACTGGTGAATCACCTGAAATCGGAGGATTTCTTTCAGGTAGAAAAATTTCCTTATGCCATTTTCAGGGTTCAGGAATCGAATGGTTCGTTGACAGACGATTCTATTGTTCTGAAAGGAATCATGAATATCAAAGGAATTTCAAATGTAGAAAAAGTCACCCTCAATGTTCAGAAATCAGATAGCGGCGATGGCAGCATTCGTCTTACCGGTACTTTTAAGATTGACCGAAGTCAATACAATGTTCGCTACCGTTCAGCAACATTCTTCAGCGATCTTGGCGATAAGTTAATCAATGATGACATTACCCTCAACCTGGACATGACTGTTCAGAGCAGGTAATTCGACTTCAGACAAATTCAAAAAAAAAAGCTCCCTGTTCGGGAGCTTTTTTTTATGCTTAAACTGAAATGGAAAAAATTACATTTTCTTCCACTCAGCAATTTTCTGATCGTTCATTTTCACGTAACCATCGTAGCCTGCTTCGCTCGCAGCAGCCTTGCTTTTCTCGGCCGCAGCGATCGCTTCTTTATAGTTTTTGTTTGCAGCGTGTGCAAGCGCCAGTGTGTGGAGGTTAAAAAACATCGGACGAATCTCGGTTGACTTCTTAGCCCATTCCAATGCTTTTGCCGGATCTTTTTCACGATCAAGATACCAACGGGCAGCGCTGTGGTACACACCGTAGGCATTCTCTACTTCGTTGATCTTCTTTTCAATATTTTCTTCCGCCATTGCATCTACGTCCACAGTCAAATCCATACATACCTGAGTCTCTGCCCAACGCAGACAAATGTTGGCAGCATCGTTCTTCAGATTGTTTACTTCAATCGTAAAGGTCTCTGTCATTGCTGTTTTAGAAGGTTTGGCGGTGATGCGCAAAGCTTCTTCAGAATCCTGGTAACCGTCTGTTCCCGAAAGATTGAGATTGGTATTGAACATAACCTGCCAGGAATCTTTACCCGGGATGGTGAATAATGAATATTCTCCGGCGCTGAGTTCTTTACCGTTTATTTTAACATCGGTAGAAAAAGACACGCGGGTTGCTCTGTTGGCACCAGTACGCCACATTTTATCGTATGCAACAAGATCTCCGAAAATGGTTCTGCCTTTCACACTCGGGCGGCTGTATTCGATCTCAACATCTGTAAGACCGACCTCTTGTTTTACAACGCCTGTTGGACTTGGTTTTGGTAAATCCTGAGCAAACACACTTCCCACTAAGAATGTGCTGATGGCCAGCATAGTTAATCTTTTCATTTTTACTTTAGTTTTAAGTTTCCGTAAAACTAAGCATTTTTAAAGATCGGCTATGCAACCATCAACTTACTGATCTCGGATTTTGAGAATTTTTCTTCGGCGTAAGAAAGGGTGATTTTCAACTCCCGGATTTCGTCATCCGACGGTATATCGAACATCGCATCGGTCATAATCACTTCACAGATAGACCGAAGTCCGCGGGCGCCAAGCTTGTATTCCATTGCTTTTTCCACAATAAAATCGAGCACCTGCTTATCAAAAGACACGGCTACATTGTCCAGCTCGAACAGTTTTACATACTGCTTGATGAGCGCATTTTTCGGCTCGGTAAGAATGCGCCGGAGCGTCACTTCGTTGAGTGGTGTAAGGTGTGTAAGAACCGGGAAGCGACCAATCAGTTCGGGAATCAATCCAAAGGATTTCAAATCCTGCGGAGCGATGTATTTCAAAATATCCTCTTCAGAATAATCCTGCTGATCGTTTGAGCCGTAACCAATCATATTCGTTTTAAGACGGCGCTTTATAAGACGATCTATTCCGTCAAACGCACCACCACAAATAAACAGGATATTGCGCGTATTTACCTGAATGAGTTTCTGTTCAGGATGTTTTCTTCCGCCCTGCGGGGGGACATTTACCGTGGCTCCTTCAAGAAGTTTCAGCAATGCCTGCTGAACACCTTCACCCGAAACATCACGCGTAATGGAAGCATTGTCTCCTTTTCGGGCAATTTTGTCGATTTCATCCACGAAAACAATTCCGCGTTCGGCCAGCGCTACATCGTAATCTGCAGCCTGCAACAAACGCGACAAAATGCTTTCGACGTCTTCGCCAACATAACCGGCTTCGGTCAGAATGGTGGCATCGGCAATACAAAAAGGAACGTCCAGCATTCTGGCGATGGTCTTTGCCAGCAGGGTTTTTCCCGTTCCGGTTTCGCCCACCATTACGATGTTCGATTTTTCAATCTCTACATCATCATCCGAGCTAGCCGGCGGTTGCAGCAACCGTTTGTAGTGATTGTAAACGGCAACCGAAAGCACCTTTTTGGCAGCGTCCTGACCAATAACAAACTGGTCGATGTATTCTTTTATTTCCTTCGGCTTTTTGAGCGTAAGGCTGTTTTCAATCTGCTTACTGGCTTTGAGCGCAAACTCTTCTTTTATGATATTTTGTGCCTGTCCTACGCAGCTTTCACAGATATGCCCTGTGATACCGGCGATCAAAACATTTACTTCGCTCTTTGAGCGACCACAAAACGAACACTTAACGTCCTTTTTCTCCATTTTTCTCTTTCATTTGCGACACAAAACTCAACGCTGCAAAAACCGGCAGATGAATTATTTCTTCTGGCGCACCAACACCTCGTCAATCATTCCATACTCTTTTGATTCCTGGGCGGTCATCCAGAAATCCCTGTCGCTGTCGTCCCAAACTTTCTGGTAAGGTTGATTGCTGTGCTCAGCGATAATTTTATATAATTCTTCCTTCAGCTTTTGGATTTCGCGGTAAGTAATTTCGATATCCGAAGCCTGTCCGCGTGCTCCTCCCATTGGCTGGTGAATCATCACCCGGGAATGGGTAAGTGCAGTTCTTTTTCCTTTTGCTCCGGCACACAGTAAAACAGCACCCATAGAGGCTGCCATTCCCGTGCAAATGGTTGCCACTTCGGGAGCGATGTACTGCATGGTGTCGTAAATACCGAGACCGGCATAAACGGACCCGCCCGGTGAATTCAGATAAATCTGAATATCTTTCTTTGCATCGACCGACTCGAGAAAAAGCAACTGGGCCTGAATTATGTTGGCAATCTGATCGTCAATTCCGGTACCGAGAAAAATAATCCGGTCCATCATCAACCGGGAGAACACGTCCATCTGTGCAACGTTCAACTGACGCTCTTCAATAATATAAGGTGTAACCGCAGTAATATAATCGTGCATATACTGGCTACTGATGCCTTTATGCTTTACCGCGTACTTTTTAAATTCATTGCCGTCCATATTCGGTTTTGCTTTTTTGTTTAGTCTGTAAAATTAGCTAATACTCCACGTATCACCATTATCCCTTTTGTGCAAATTCCACAAATTCATCATAAGGTAATGCAATTTCATTAATTTTTGAAATTTCCCGGATTTTCTCCATGAGCTTTACATCGTACAATTGCTCGTATATTTTACGAACCTCATCCTGGTTTTTTAATGCATTTTTAGCGTAATCGCTCAATTCCTCATCTTCAGGAACCGGCATTCCGTACTGGCGGAAGTTGTTGGCTACTATCTCTTTGGTATACTCCAATACATCATCTGCACCCACCTTTAACTCAAATTCTTTGATGAGTTGATTCTGGATCAATTGCCAAACTAATCCGCGGGCATAATTCGGATATTCTTTTTCCAGTTCTTCGTCGGAAAGAGGTTTTTCATTCGAAAGTTGAATCCAACGCTTCAGGAATTCATCCGGTAACTGAATATTCAGCTTTTCTTCGAGCGATTTCATGACTTCGCGCTTGAACAACTGATCGCTGTCGGCGTTGAACATTTTCTCCATGTCGGTCTTGATACGGCTGCGAAAATCTTCTTCGGAAGTAACTTCATCTTTTCCAAAAAGCTTATCGAACAACTCCTGGTTCAAAGCTGCGCGCTCCATGCGTTTTACTTCCTTTACATTGAATCGGAAGTTCCGGGTAATGGTTTCGGCCTGAGCCGCTTCAATACCGAGCATTTTTGCCATATCTGCCGGACCTGAAGAAATCTTCGTCGGATCGAGCACTGCAACATCGCCGGGTTTTAAACCGATCAGTTTTTTCTTTGTGTCTTCATCTTTAACGAATTCTATTGAAATTGAACTCGTATTCATGATGCCTCCTTCCTGGATTTCGTCGTTCTCGTCCAGTTCAACAAATGTTCCGAGCAACAAGTCGTTGTCTTCAGAAACTTCGGCATCACTCAGTTTTCCATGACGTTTGGTAAGATTATCGATTTGCTCATCAACCATCTTATCGCTCACAGCCACCCTGTGAAAATCGAATTTTGTTTTTTCGGTGATTTTCACTTCGAATTTGGGAGCAATCGCCATATCAAAGAAAAACTGGAAATCTTCTGGTTGATCCCAGTTGCCTTCGTCTTTATGATCTGTACTGGGAATCGGACTTCCGAGCACATCGAGTTTATGCTCGTCGATATAATTTCGGATAGAATTATTGACCAACTGATTGATCTCTTCGGCAAGCAGCGATTTCCCGAAACGCTTTTTAATGATTCCCATGGGGACGTGTCCCTGGCGAAATCCCGGAAGATTGACTCTTCGACGGTAATCTTTCAGCGCCTTTTCATAAAGCGGTTGATAATCCGATTTGGAAACATCAATTTTCACTAAAGCGTTCAGCTCGTCTTTCTTTTCCTGAGTAATATTCATATTGCCTATAAATTTTAACAAAAAAGGCATAAGCCATCAGAATCTTCCGACCTGAGTCTCATGCCTATTAATTGGTGCGGATGGAGGGACTCGAACCCACACACCTCTCGGCACCAGATCCTAAGTCTGGCGTGTCTACCAATTTCACCACATCCGCATTTAATAATCTGTAATGAACTTTTTCGGGCTGCAAAGGTACGAGATTATTTTGTTAGATATATCCAAATCCGCGAATAAAAAAGCCCTTATCCCAGCCGGTTAATTCTTGTAACTTTGCCAGCCCACGCTCAAATGGAGAAAATGATCAGCATCGAAACCGGTAGCATTCCGGTGCCTCGCTTACACGCCTACCTGCTTGGCGCGGTAGGTCCGAGACCAATAGCCCTTGCCAGCACCATCGATGCACAGGGCAGACCGAACCTGGCACCGTTTAGTTTTTTTAATATTTTCAGTGCCAATCCGCCGGTTCTTATTTTTTCTCCGGCCCGCCGCGGACGGGACAATACTACTAAACACACCTATCACAACGTAAAGAACCTAAAAGAAGTGGTAATCAATGTCGTAAATTTCGACATGGTTCAGCAAACTTCGTTGGCCAGTACCGAATATGCTGAGGGTGTGAATGAATTTGAAAAAGCCGGATTCACGGCCCTTGCCTCCGACATGGTAGCGCCTTTCAGAGTTAAAGAGTCGCCAGTGCATTTTGAATGCAAAGTGCGGGAAGTGATTGAACTCGGGCAGGAAGGCGGCGCTGGAAATCTCGTGATCTGCGAGGTATTGAAAATGCACATCAAAGAATCGGTGCTGGATGAGAACGGAATAATCGATCAGCAGAAAATTGATACGGTGGGAAGAATGGGCGGCGATTATTATTGTCGCGCTTCCGGTTCAGCACTTTTTGAAGTAGCAAAACCCCTGCGAACTTTGGGAATTGGGGTTGACCAGATCCCGGATGACATCCGCAACAGCACCGTCCTCACCGGAAATGATCTCGGCAAACTCGGAAATGTAGAAACATTGCCGGATGAAACAACGGTAAACGAGTACCGGCTCACCGAATTGAGCGAGATTTTTGTGGAGTGGGAAGATCAACCCGAAAAGCTCGAGCAACATCTCCACCAACTGGCCCACACGCTGCTGGAAGAAGGCCAGGTGGAAAACGCATGGAAAACCTTACTATCATTTAATAATTAGCATCATGTTTGAACTTACAGGAACAATTAAAGTCATTCAACCGACTCAGAAAATCAGCGAAAAATTTCAAAAGCGGGAATTTGTACTGGACGATAATTCAGGACAATTTCCACAGGTAATTCCTTTTGAATTTACCCAGGATAAATGTGACATTCTGGATCAATACCAGGTGGGTCAGGAAGTAAAGGTGTATTTCAACCTACGCGGTCGTGAATGGACCAGCAAACAAAATGAAACCAAATATTTTCTGAATCTGCAGGCCTGGAAGATGGAAGCAGCAGGATCGGCACCAATGAAAGAACCGGCTGCTCCTCAGCGCGAATATTCTGCACCTACGGCAGCCGATGCTCCGGCAGAAGACGACGACGATTTGCCATTCTAGGAAATGAAGTGGGCAGAACGCGTATTGCATGGATTTCGGACGGTATTGCCCTCTCCGTTTGCAATAGCACTCCTTCTCACCGCAATCACATTTTTACTGGCTTTCGGGTTAACCAAACCCGAAGGTGCCGGGGCGGAGTATGGCCTGGAGCTGCTCGTTTTCTGGGAAAAAGGCCTTTGGGAAAGTGAACTGCTGGCCTTTGCCATGCAAATGATGCTAATCCTGGTGCTCGGCCATACCCTTGCACTGACTGAACCGGTTTCCCGGGTTATCAGAATCGCAACAGTACATTGCAATACATCGGCAAAGGCTGCCGCACTGATCGCAGTGTTCACCATTCTCGTGGGTTTTATCAACTGGGGCCTGGGGCTGATTTTCGGGGCCATTTTCGCGAGAAAAGTTGGTGAGTTTGCCCAGCTCAACAACATTTCCATCAACTATCCGCTTATTGGAGCTGCCGGGTATTCGGGAATGATGGTGTGGCACGGGGGCATTTCAGGATCTTCATTGATAAAGGTTGCAGAACCCGGTCATCTGAAAGAACTGGTTTCGGAAGCCGGTGAAGCGGCGTTGGTTGAGTCTTTACCAGAATCCATCACTTTTACCGCGACCGTATTCTCACTTGAAAACATAATGGTCAGTGTGGCGCTGATTATACTGGTGCCACTCATGTTGTTTTTGCTCGGCAAATTAACCGGAAGCACCCGCACACTGCTCCCGACTCCGAGCGCACCACTTTCGGCTTCTGCAGCAACCGAAACCGCAGAGGGTGCCGAACGCCTGGATTACAGCAGGTGGCTTTCTGCCGGATTCGGAATATTTATTCTGGGCATAGCCAGTTACAGAGCTTTTGTGCTGGATACTTCCGGGAACCTCGGATTCATTACGCCCAATTTTCTCAATTTCTCGTTGCTTGGTTGGTGTTTGCTTCTGCATAAAAACTTACATGCTTTTCTTCGGGCACTGGGTGACGCCATGGGAGGAGCGAGTGGGATTTTGATCCAGTTTCCGCTGTATTTTGGAATTCTTGGCGTGATGAACGCCTCCGGGTTGGTTCATCAAATGGCTGGATTTTTTGTGGCCATTTCGAACGAAACCACGTATCCGGTATTTACTTTTTTTAGTGCCGGACTCGTGAATTTCTTTGTGCCCAGCGGTGGCGGACAATGGATGGTGCAGGGGCCGATTGTTATCCAGGCGGCGCATTTGCTGGATGCGGATCTTCCCAAAAGTATTATGGCGTTGGCGTACGGAGATCAGATTACAAACATGCTTCAGCCATTCTGGGCTTTGCCTTTACTAGGCATCACCGGATTGAAAGCAAAAGATTTGCTGCCCTATACCGCGCTGATGATGATACTTGGAAGCATCATTTTTGTGACTGCTTTGTTATTGTGGTGACGCAACAACCATAATTTATCCTACCGCTTTTTGGTCGAGCGCATCTCGCAAACCATTTCCGAGCAACATAAACGCCAATACGAGAATCATAATGCAAATTCCCGGTAATACCGCCAGATATGCGAGATCGGTGGTAATATAGCTGTAGTGCTCTTTGATCATCTGGCCCCATGAGGGCATCGGGATTTGTGCTCCGATTCCTAGGAAACTCAATCCGGCTTCGATAAGAATGGCGGAAGCAAAGTTTGCCGCCGAAATAACAATCACCGGAGCCATCACATTGGGCAGGATGTGTTTTCCGATCAGTCTCGATGAATTAAAACCCAACGCGCGACCGGCCTCAATAAACTCCTGTTCGCGCAGACTGAGTACCTGACCGCGAACCACTCTGGCAACCTCTACCCACATGGTTAAACCTACAGCAATGAATACCTGCCAAAAGCCTTTACCTAAAGCCAACGTAATGGCGATGACCAGCAATAGGGTAGGGATAGACCATATTACGTTGATGAGCCACAGTATCAGCGCATCGGTTTTTCCGCCAAAATAGCCGGCAAGCGCACCCAAAGTTATACCGATGATTAACGATATAAAAACGGC